>JAFLEG010000284.1 GCA_017302195.1 Verrucomicrobiota bacterium | reverse complement strand
GCCAACCGCGGGCTGAAAGGTGGGGACCGCTGGAGCGGGTTTGGCGGCGCCGGGAACCGTCCGGAGGGATCGGAGCGCTTCTCGACGGCCATCGAGCCCTGGGGCGATTGGGGACGCATCCCGCCGCCGGGTCGCTGGAACTTCTACAGCTACTGGCATGAAATGACGGCCTCACCGGACGGCAAGTACTGGGGCAACGCCTTCACCCCGACCAATGCCCCGGCGATCGAACGCGGACGCTGGATTGCCGTGGAGTTCTTCCTCGGACACAACACGCCCGGCCGCGCCGACGGCGAACAGGCCTTCTGGATTGATGGCCGGCTGCAGGGCCATTGGAAGGGCATCTCCTGGCGGAAGACACCCGAGCTCAAGGCCAACGCCCTGACCCTGGAGACCTACGTCACCGACCGCTGGACCCGGCAGCCCACCAATACGGTGTGCTTTGACAATGTCGTCGTCGCCTCGCGCTACATCGGCCCGACGGCGTCCGTGCGGTAGCCGCGGCGATGGCGTGCCGGGCCCGGCGTGCTTTCGCTGCAGCTCACCACGAAAGCTCGTCTGCCCACGGACCAGATCCATCACTCCGCCAGGCGGCGGGATCGGATCACCTGCCGCAGCAGCGGCAACACGGCCAGGTCCTTGGGGCGACCAGCAGCCCGCTTGCTGGCCAGGATCCGTTCCAGCGGAAGCACCTGGAGCCGAAACCCGCGCTGCACCTGGATGCGTACCGCCCGCCGATATTCGAGCGGGAAGGAGCGCAAACCGTCCGGAGCATAGACAAAATTGATCTCCAGGTCGCCCGGCAGAATGGCCACCGACGGCGTCAACAACCGGGCGCCCAAACCCCGACACAGGTTCATGACGCGCATGTATTGGCGAGATGGCAGGTCAATCCAAAGGTCGGTATCCAGGGTCGAACCGGGTACTCCCTGCAGGAGAGCCCCTGCCATCCCAATCACCAGGTATCGGATTCCCGCGCCTTCAAGCGCCGAAACGAGCCCAGCGAGCGAAGGAAGTTCTGGTTTCGTGCCCAGCGTTCCGCGGGACTGGCGGCGAGGCTTCGGGCGATCTGGAGTCGCTCCTCCTCGCTGGCGCGCAGTCCGCGCAACCGTTGCAGGATCAAGCGCTCTTTTTTTTTCATCCCCGGCAAAGGATACTCAATCCGCCGTGCCGAGTCGAGATGCCTTCGGCAGATGCCAATGGCAACGGCGGTGGCATTGATGTGGGCTTCTTCGCCTGATCCCGTCATCGGGGACTGATCGGGGCGGGGTGGAGCGCCGCGGGGTTGGTTCCGCGAGCCGGTCTCTTGGGTCGCTCTCAGTAATTCCACTGTGCCTGGAACTCGATGCGGTTGGCGCCTTCGGCGACGATGTCGTAGGGGGCCTTGCTGGTGTTGGTGCGGCGGAAGGTGAGGGTGTACTGGATGCTCAGTTCGAGGGCCTGCCAGGGGGCGTACTCGAAGCCGATATCCACCTCGTTGACATCCTCGTAGGGCGAGTTGGTTCCGAACTTCCTACCGCCCGCGTAGTAGTTCCACCGGACGTACGGGAACACGCTCCCGCGTCCGGTCTTGATCTGGTAGTTGAACTGGATGTGCCCGCCGTACAGGAACTCGGAACCGATGCTCGCGTAGTCGTCGCTCAGCGTCGGGCCCCAGCCGACATTCCATTCCGTCTCGACGCCAAACGGCTGGGGATACCAGTTCGCGGACACGGCCACCCGCCGGTCAGTGACCCCGTCGCCGTCATAGGTGGGATTCATGAGCGTGCCGTCCACGGTGAAGGGCTGGATGGTGGGCACGAACTTGCCCAGATACCCCTGGACGCCCACCTCGAAGAACTGGCCGCTGTCGAACTTGAAGGGGTAGTCGAGGCGGCCGATCCAGTAGGGCGTGCCGTTGAGGTCCGGACGGTTCGGGCCCTGTCCGTTGTACGCGCCGAAGGTGACCATGCCGTAGTCGCCGGAACCCTTGAGGCCGGATTGGACCAGTTCCTTCAGGCGTTTGCGGATCTCCGCGGGCGCGTACATGAAGAAGGCGCCGATGTCGCGCTCGCCCTCGGCGGCGGAATTGATGGCGTCCGGACGCTCCATGGGCGCCCGGTTCTGGCTGCTCTGCATGTTGACCCAGCCGTAGGGTACCTTGGACTGCCCGAGCCGGAACCGGTAGTCGCGGGACTCCACCGGGAAGATGTCAGCATACAGGTCGCGCAACTGCACCCCGAACGAGCTCCCCGAGCCGCTGGCCACCGAGCCGGAGACATCCACCTGGGCGTACAGGGACAGATGCTCGGACACGTCTCCGGACATCCGGAGGCGGCCCCGGCGGATCAGGAAGAGCTGCGAAGGGTTGACCGAGGGATCGTTGGGGACGTTGAGCAGGTCGGCCTCCGGGTCGAGCAGGGCCGCGAGGCGGAACTGCGTGTAGCCCCCGATGTCGAATTTCTCGTACCACTTGGGCTTGTCCTTGGTTGCCGGCTTTCCTGAGAGCACCGTGATCGGTGGCAGGTTGGTGGCGGCCGGTGCCCCGGTGGCAACCTGTGGGGGCGTCGCGGCGGCGGGATCCCCCGGAGGCGACGCAGGCGCGGCGTTCGTTGGCGCCACGGGGGAGGGGGCCAGACTGGCCGCCGAGGGCAGGGGAATCGCCGCCGGCGCTGACGGGTCCGGGGTTTTCGCCATGTCCATGAGCAGTTGATACTCCTCCGGGGTGATGGATCCGCGATCCCGGAGGATCTTGAACAATTGCAGCATGGCTGGATCGGACGCCGCCAAAGCGGCGGGGGCGGCCACGACAGCCGCTGCGGTCAGCGTGAGCGAGAACAGGAGCTTTTGGCGGGCGCGCTGGAACCGGGAAACCGGCGGACGCCAAGGCGTCACACGCAGGAACGAAGACATCGCCGCAGACTTCGGCCGCCGCTCATCAGGGTTTCGTTACGCAAATGTTACGATTGAGTGACATGAGATTCCGATCCGGTGACGGTCGCGTGACTTCTGAACCGGGATTTCCCCCACCGCCCAGACCAGAAACTTCGGCCGCACTGCCGGACCGGGTTTTCGAGGCCTCTTGCGCGCCGACGGTCCCATCCCGCGGCTGGCAGCTCACCCAGGCCCAGACCGGGTGGCACATCAGCCTCTCACTCCCTCATCCCCGCGCCTTGCCTCATGCCGGAGGCAGGATTTCGATGATTTCGGCGAGGGGATGCCCCTGGACATCCCGAAGGGTGTTCTGGCGTCCGTAGAGAAACGTCACCTGAGCCAGGCACAGCGCGTCGCGGATGAAGGCGTCGGCGGCGAAGCGCAGGTAGGCCGTGGGCCGGCTGGTATAGGCGCGTCCGCTGGCGTTGAGAATGCCTCCCAGTGGACGGTGCTCTTCCAGGATCTGGGTCCGACCCGGCTCGGGGAACCGCTCCAGGTGGATCTTGATGGCGCCGAACTCCACCGGGCGGTTAGAGCCGTCGAGTTCCAGCACCGACTCCCGGCAATACGCGCCCGCCTCCCGATGCCGTGACAGCACCCGGAGGTGAATGGGGGCGCCATGAAACTGCTCCAGGGTGCGGGTCATGTCGCGTTCGTGGACCAGCAGTGTCCGGTAGGGTTCGGGGATGGTGTCGGGCGTCACGGACTCCCAGGCGGGCAGCGGACGCCCCTGACGGCGGAAGAACTCGTCCAGCGGTTGAATGGCGGGGATGGCAGGGACGGCGGTCATGCGGGAAAGGGCAGGGACGCTGCGGCGGTCTTCATCCCGGATGCGTCGCCGGTCAGGCGTCGCCGGAGGGTCAGGGCTTCCCGCGGATTGCGTACCAGGAGCTGCTCCTCGTCCTCCGGGGTCAGGCCCCGTTGCCGGAGGTCCGGAAGGAGCCGGGTAAACAGGCTCTGGTAGGGGACCGGGTTCCCATTGCCAAAGAGGGCGAGCCGGTTTCCGGACGGCGCGTCGCCCTCCACCGCCCAGCCGTCGTCATGGGACAGGAGCACCCGGTGGAGCAGTCCCGCATCCCGGAGCGCCAGGACCATGTTCGGATAGCGCAGCGTGTTCCCGGGCGAGAGCGAATACCCGTCGAGGCTGATCCAGACGCCCTGGTGCGCGAGTTCGATCTGGACCGGTCCGGCATCATTCTGGGCATGGACCCAGATTAGGGCGTCAGGCCGGACTCCTTCCTCCCGCAGCAGGCGCACCTCGTCCCGGGCCGCCTCGCCATTTCCGGTGTGGATGGCGATGGTCAGACCGGTGGCCTTGTGGACCCGGGCTGCCGCCCGGACCAGCGTGGCATCCACGGCGGGCAGCGGGCCGTTGCCGGTGCCGAGCTTCAGGAATCCGGGGCGGATGCCGGTTCCCTCGATTCCCGCCGTCCATTCCGCAAGCCATTGCTCGGCGATCTGCCCGGCGCTTTCGGTCGCCGCGGCGGGTGGCAGATACTTGTGGTCCACCGCGGCGTACCAGCCGGCATTGGTGATGATCCGGACGCCGCTCGCCTCGGAGAGCCGGCGGAGCAGGGTGGGGTTCCTGCCAATGTACCGCGGAGTGCACTCCACCAGGGAATCCACGCCGCGCGCGTGCAGTTCCTGAAAATGGGGCAGGGCGGTGTCGAAGGCCTGTTCGGGGTCGTAGCGCTGGGGCGAACTCTGTCCGGCGCCGAGGAAGTCCACCACCACATGCTCGTGGATGAGCGTCCGGCCCAGTTGATCCGCCGGGATCGGGCCGGTGACCGTCATGATCTCCCGGGCTTGAGTCTTTCCAGAGGCGGCGCAACCCGCGAGCAGGGCGGCTCCGGATACCGAGCTGAGGAAATCACGGCGGTTCATGGCGTCGGAGGCTTTGAACACCGAAAGCTCATCGGGTCCTCACGCATAGCGTCCGGTCGCATGCTCGGGCTTGAAGAAGGCGTGGAGCAGGCGGTCCACCTGGAGCAGTCCGTCGCGGGTGAGCCCGATGCGGTCGCCGCCATTGGTCAGGAAGCCCTGGGCCCGGAGGGTGGCCAGAGGCGCGGCAAACTGCTCGCGGGGATCGCGTCCGAACTTCCGGGTGAAGGCGCCGGCACTCACGCTGCCGAGCTTGAGCTGGAGCATGAACTCCCGCAGGTAGCGCTCGTCGTCGGGGACGACGTACGCCCGGTACAGCGGGAGCTGGCCGGCATTCACGGCCTCCACGTAGGGCTGGAAGTCGTGCTGATTCTGATAATGCACCCCCTGGAGGTGTCCGAAGCTGGCCACACCAATGGAAAGCAGGTCGGCGCCGCTGAAGAGTCCCTGGCGGTACTGGAACTTCACCCGCTCCGGATCCTTCACCACGGTGGTGGTGCTGGTGACGGTGTAGCCGGCCTTCTCGAACTCGCCATAGGCATGGTCCACCCAGCGGCGCTTGGTGTCCCAATCCGCCACCGGAGCCACCAGCTTCCCCTCGGCCTTCATCTGGCGGTAGATGCCGGTGTTGTAGGGCACCTCCATCTGGTAGATCGTGACGGAATCCGGCTGGAGCGCGACCGCGCGCGCCACGGTTTCCCGCCACTTCTCCTCGGTCTCCTCAACCATCCCGGCGATCAGATCCACGTTGATCTGGGGAAACCCGATTTCGCGGGCGTAGGCGTAGGCCCGGGCAATCTCCTTGGACCGGTGGGCGCGTCCGTTGATCTCCAGGATGTGGTCGTCGAAGTGCTCGATGCCCAGGCTCAGCCGGGTGACCCCGAGATCGCGGATGGCCCGCAGCTTGTGATCCGTCAGCGTTCCCGGCTCGGCCTCGAAGGTCACCTCCTCCGCCTCGTCCCAAGGCAGGAGCGCCTTCATCCCGTCGGTAAGGAACTTCAACTGGTCCGGCGAGAGGTAACTGGGGGTGCCGCCGCCGAAGTAGATGAACTTCGGTTTGCGGCCGGCGATGACCGGTTTGGAGGCATAGACCGTCAGTTCCTTCAGCAGGGCGTCCAGATAGCCCCGGATGTCCTCGGCATCCTTGTCGGTGTACACCCGGAAGTAGCAGAAATGGCAGCGCTTCCTGCAGAAGGGAATATGGGTGTACAGGCCCAGGGGGGAGGGAAGGGCTGAAGGGTCTGGGGTCTGGGGTCTGGGGTCTGGGGTCTGGGATCTGGGGTCTGGGGAAGAGGAAGCTGCGCCAGGGGGGCGGTCGAGGAGGGCGAGGAAGTTGGGGATGTGCTCCTGCTTCCAGAAGGCGAAGGGCGGGTAGTTGGCGACGAAGTAATTGCCG
>JAFLEG010000283.1 GCA_017302195.1 Verrucomicrobiota bacterium | reverse complement strand
ACGACACACCAACCCTCCCCTCGGGAGCTTCCATTTCATCCTCATCCCTCATCCTTCATTCCTCCCACCAGGCGTTCCTCCATTGCCGGCCCGGCGGCGTTGATCCCACACTGGGCCATGCGACTCACGCGCCGTCAGTTTCTGCGGACCGGTTCGGCCGCCACCTCCACCTGGTTCCTTGCCGGATGCACCTCGGCGCCCCGGCGCACCCCGCGGGTCGTGTCCCCCAACGAGAAGCTCAATCTGGGCGTGATCGGGGTGGCCGGACGCGGCGGGGAGAATCTCGCCGGGGTCGCCAGCCAGAACATCATCGCCCTGGCGGATGTCAGCGGCGCCAACCTGGGTGCCGCCGCCTCCAAGTTTTCCTCCGCGCGCGCCTACTCCGACTGGCGGCGGGTGCTGGACCACGCCGACATTGACGCCGTGGTGGTGAGCACCCCCGATCACACCCATGCGGTGATCGCCCTGGCCGTACTGGAGAGCGGACGCCCCCTCTACCTGGAAAAGCCGGTCACCCACACCGTCTCCGAAGCCCGGGCGCTGTCGGAGGCCGTCCGGAAATCCGGCCTGGTCACCCAGACCGGAAACCAGATCCATTCCAGCACCAACTATCGGCGCGTGGTGGAGCTGGTGCGGTCCGGCGCCATCGGACCGGTCCGCGAGGTGCATCACTGGGCCGGTTCGGTCTGGGAGACCAAACCGTGGCCGCCGGCATCCCCCGTGCCGGCCAACCTCAATTACGATCAGTGGGTGGGACCGGTCGAGTGGGCGGACTACAGCCCGGAGTGGGTGCCCTTCAACTGGCGCCGGTGGTGGCACTGGGGCGGCGGCACGCTGTCCGATTTCTGCTGCCATCACATGGATCTGAGCGTGTGGGCGCTCGACCTCGGCCTGCCCACGGTGATCGAGGCCTCCGGGCCGGCGCCGGACAAATACTGCGCGCCGCCGTCGCTGAAGGTGCGCTACGAATTTGCCGCGCGCGGCGCTCAGCCGCCCGTGGTCATGCACTGGTACAGCGGGGCCGAACGTCCCCAGGTGCCGGGCACGCCGGACCTGTCGTCCTGGGGTGGGGGCACGCTCTTCGTGGGGGACAAGGGATTGCTCCTGGCCGACTACGGCCGCCGCATCCTGCTGCCGGAATCCACCTTCAAGGACTTCACCCCGCCGCCGCAGACCATCCCCGATTCCATCGGACACCACGAGGAATGGATCCAGGCCTGCAAGGGCCAGGGTACCTGTGGCTCCCCGCTCACCTACGGCGCCCAACTCACCGAGATCGGCGCCCTGGGCAATGTGGCCTTCCGGACCGGCAAGCGCATCGAATGGGATGCGCCCCGCATGAAGGCGCGGGGCGTGCCCGAGGCGGACCGGTTCATCCGCCACCACTACCGGTCCGGCTGGTCCCTGCGCTCCTGAGGTCGAATCCATGAGATTCCTCGGCCTGACACCCGATGCCGTGGCCGCCCGAAGCCCGGGCGCCGCGATCTCGCCGTTGCAGTCCTCCGCCGGACGCTCCACCGCCTTTGGCGCCGCTGCGTTCGGAGCGGTCAGCCTGCTGGTCTTCGGCCACTGGGCCGCGGGCGGCCCCACGCTATACCGGATTGGCGGCGAACTGGGGGCCTATCTGTTCTGGGCGGCGCTCTTCATGGGCGGCGCCGGATGGGCGCTGGGTCCGCTGGTGGTTGGACGCAGCCACGGCCTCCGGTTTCTGGGCGCCTTTGCCCTGGGATTTGCGGCGTATGCGGCGGTGTGGATCGCCTCCTGGTTCGCGCTCAAGAACCGCTCCGGGGCAATGCTGGGCGCCGTGGCCGGCACCGCGGCCTTTGCCGGCGTGCTCTGCCTGGCCTTCGGTGCGCCCCGGCGCTGGTTCGATGCCGCGCTCTATCTCTTCATCGGCAATGCCGCGGGCTACTTCGCCGGCGATCTGGCCTACAGCCGCCTCGGCGGCACCGCCGGCAAGCTCGCCTGGGGCCTGCTCTACGGCGTGAGTTTCGGCGCCGGCATCGGCACGACCCTGTTCGCCCTGCAGTCGGAAATCCGCCGCCGGTTGGCCGGGGCGGAGAGTGACGGGTCCCGCTGACGCGGAGGGGCCAGGGCTCACACAAAGGACGCCAAGGCCGCAAAGGAGTCAGCCATGCGGAACCATTGTCTTGGGGAGCGTATGCGTCCCGCGTGTGCGTCGAGGCGTCCCGCCGAGACATCAAGGTCCATGCACATTCCCCCTCGGCGTTCTTTGCGGTTAATCTCTTCCTTCCAGGTTCCCTTCGTGGCGATGCCCAACCCGGATCAGCGGCCGCGGGCGGCGGCATGGGCTGCAGCGCCGTAGGCCCCGGCCCATTCACCCAGGGCGGCGGACACCAGGCGCATGGACTGGCCGCCCGGACGCCACTCCCACCGGTCCAGATGCGCCCGCAGCGGTTCAAAGAGGTGCGCCTCGCTCCGCGCAATGCCGCCGCCCAGGATGACCACCTCGGGATCCAGCACGTTGCCCAGCGAGGCCAATGCCGCCGCCAGCGCCCGGACAGACCGCCCCCAGATCCCGACAGCGAACGGGTCTCCATCCGCTGCGGCCCGGACCAGGTCGTGCGTGGTCCCGAAGCGTCCGCCGCTCCGCTCGCGGATGTTGTGATTCCCGATGGCGTTCTCGAGGCTGCCCGGAGTGCGGCAGATGTCCGGCGTGCCGTCGGGATCGAGTGATAGGTGTCCGAGATGTCCGGCCTTGCCGGTGTGGCCGCGAAGCAGGTGTCCGTCCACCATGGCGGCGCCACCCACCCCGGTGCCAAGGGTCAGCAGCACGACATTGCGCGCACCACGCGCCGCCCCAAAGGTGACCTCCCCCAACAGCGCCGCCTGGGCATCATTCAGGACGGGCACGTCGTCCGGACGTCCCAGCACCCGGCCCCACTCCAGTCCCTCCAGACCTGCAAACCGGCCGGGCATGTGCGCGATGCATCGGCCGTCGGGAGCGGCGATTCCCGGCGCCGAGACCCCCACGGCATCCGGCGTTCCCCATCGGTCCGAGGCACCGTCGAGCGCCATCCGCACCGCCCGCTCAAATGCACGGGCCTCGTTGAGGTCAAACGGCTGCTGGAACTGCTCCAGCGACCGCCCATCGCGCGTCACCACCACCGCCTTGACGCTGGTGCCGCCCAGATCAAGCCCCAGGTCGCAGGGGACGGCACCGGCCCGGGAATCAGAGGCCATGGACATGCTTCCCGACGCCCGGGTGGCAGTGAGGTTCATGGGTTCATGGGGAAGGAGCCGGCAGCAGCCAGGGAATCCCGCGGACGGGCCCTAGGCCTGGCGCGCCCGGTATTCACTGGGGCGCCAGCCGGTCCATTTCTTGAAGGTGTTGGAGAAGACGAACGGATTGGCGTAGCCGACGGCATCAGCGATGACCTCCAGCTTGTCGTTGGACCCCGTGAGCAGGGCCGCGGCGTGGCGGATGCGAAGGTAGGTCACCTGGTGCATGGGCGTGCGGCCCAACTGGCGGCGGCACAGACGACGGAGATGTTCGCCGGAGCAATGGGCCCGCCGGGCGAGTTCGGTCAGGTTCCACGGCTCCCCGGGCGCCGCCGCGACGGCCTCCCAGAGCCGCGCCAGGCGGTCCTCCACATGCCACGGCTGGGCGAAGCGGAAGACATAGCCGTGAACCAACTCCACCCAGTGGTGCAGCGTGCCCGGCTGCGGTCCCGACGCCTGTTCGTGGAACAACCCCTCGACCGCGGCATGGAGCGGCTCGGCCGCGAAGCGGGCCAGCACCGGGGCGGCGGAGTTGATGAGCGGGCCATGTCCGGCGGTGTGCTGGTACCGCACCCAGGCAAACCCCCAGCGCTTGCCGGGCACCGCGTGAAAGGCGTGCAGCACATGCGGCGGTGCCAGGCAAGCCATGCCCGCCCCGCAGCGCTGCCAGCGCCCATCGAGGTAGATCCGCCCCTCGCCCGAGTAGCAGGCCAGGAAATACGTCCCAGCCAGATCGGTGCGTACCATGGCGTACGGTGGGGCGGCGTCGGCGAGACCGACATGGGCAATGCCGTGCACGGTCAACGCCGGACAGTCCGCCGCACGCACGATCCGCTCGCGGGTGCGGGGACCGGCGCGATGCGTTTCCACAAGGGGCGGGTGCGTCATGAAGGCGGTTGACTGCGGTCAAGGTGCCGCGGCACGCGCCCGGTGACAACCACCGGCTCGGGGGGAAGGATGAAGGATGAACGTTGAGTGATGAGGTGAAGGGCGTAGGAGATGAGGCTCTGACGTGTTTTTCCTTTTGCTGAACACTGAACACTTGAAACTGAAAACTCCCCCCTGTGATCGGCGGTCCGTTGGCTCTCAACTATCGGCTGTTACTCCCTTCCCCGCGGCGGGAGATTCCTCATATCTCCAGCGCAAAGTCTCATCGCCAGCGGGGGAGTTCGGGATATGCTCCGATGTCTGTCTCCCTGTCGCTTATGAGATTTTTCCTGTCCCCGGCCGCGTTCGGACTCCTGCCGATGGCCGCCGCCCTGGCCGGTCCGGCCGATGTCCGCCCGCTTCAGGCCCGCACCGGTCCCGCGCCCTTCGCCTACACCAATGCTCCGGATGTCCTGCCGAACTACGTCGCCGGCGCGAAATGGGGAACGCAGGCGGATCCAATCCGCACCATGCAGCTTCCCATGGATCCGGCGGATTCGGCGAAGCGGATGGTCGTGCAGCCGGGCTTCTCGGTGTCCCTCTGGGCGTCGGAACCCGAGATCGTCAAGCCCATCGCCATGGCCTGGGACGCACGCGGACGCCTCTGGATCGCGGAGACGCGGGATTACCCGAATGAACTCCAGGAGCCCGGGCGCGGACGCGACCGGATCCGGATTGTCGAGGACACCAATGCCGACGGACGCGCCGACCGGTTCACCGTGTTTGCCGAGGACCTGAGCATCCCGACCTCGCTGTGCTTCGCCAACGGCGGCGTGGTGGTGCTGGAGCGCGGTCAGACGCTGTTCCTCGCCGATACCAACGGGGATGACCGCGCGGACGAACGGCGGGTGCTGTTCCGCGGCTGGGGCATGGGCGACACCCACGCCACCGCGAGCAACCTGCGTCCCGGCCTCGATCAGTGGATCTGGGGCACGGTGGGCTACAGCGGGTTCGATGGGGAGGTCGGCGGTCGCCGGCTCAAGTTCGGCATGGGCGTCTTCCGCTTCAAGTCCGATGGCTCGGCGCTGGAATTCATCCGGTCCAGCAACAACAACACCTGGGGTCTGGGCATCACCGAGGACGGCACCATCCTCGGCTCCACCGCGAACCGGAACTCCGCATGGTACATGGCCATGCCCAACCGCTTTTACGAGGCGGTGCGGGGATGGTCGGCGGGCCGCATGGAGCCGGTCGCGGACAGCGAGGCCATCTATCCCATCACCGAGAAGGTGCGCCAGGTGGATCAGCACCACCACTACACCGCCGGCGCCGGCAGCGCGATCTACACCGCGCGCGCCTTTCCGGAGGAGTTCTGGAACCGGGTGTCCTTTGTCGCCGAGCCCACCGGACACCTGCTCGGCTGGTTCCGCATGGAACGGAAGGGCGCCGACTACCGCGCGGTCAACCTCGGCAGCTTCCTCGCCAGCGACGACGAGTGGACCGCCCCCATCATCGCGGAGGTCGGTCCCGATGGCGCCCTGTGGGTCGTGGACTGGTACAATTACATCGTCCAGCACAACCCCGTTCCCGCCGGATTCCAGAACGGCAAGGGCAACGCGTACGAAACCGTCCTGCGCGACAAGCGCCACGGACGCATCTACCGGGTGACCCACACTCAGGGCACCCCCACCCGGACGCCCCAACTGGCGGGGGCGACACCTGCGGACTGGGTCGCCGCGTTGCGCACCGACAACCAGCTCTGGCGTCTCCACGCCCAGCGCCTGCTCGTCGAGCGCGGCCAGCCCGACGTGGCGCCGGCGCTGCGGACACTGGTGGCCGATCCGGCGGTGGACGCCGTGGGCCTGAATGTCGGGGCCATCCACGCGCTCTGGACCCTGCAGGGGCTGAAGGCGGTCGGTCCCGAGGCCGTCACCGCATTGCGGCATCCATCGGCCGCCGTCCGCCGCGCCGCGGTAAGCGTGCTGCCGCGGACGTTGGAATCGGCACAGGCATTGATCGCTGCCGGTGCGCTGCGGGATGCCGATGGCCAGGTGCGGCTCGCCGCCCTGCTGGCGCTGGCGGAAAC
>JAFLEG010000282.1 GCA_017302195.1 Verrucomicrobiota bacterium | reverse complement strand
GACTCCACGACCCGAATCGTGACCGGTGCGGACTCCAGAAGGCGGTTGAGACCCAGAAGCGGGCGGGCCACCAGGACGTGGGCGCCCACCGATGCCCCCCGCCAGACAAAACGCCCGGTGAAGGGCTGCCCGGGAATCGGACCGGCGCAGTCACACACCATGCAGCAATACTCATCTACCCCGATCACCTGGCCATCCACCAGGAACTGGATGCCGTGAATTCCCGCTTCCGGATGCACTGCGGTCGCGACGATTTCGATGTCCTGACCGGCCGCAAACTGGGACTCCGGCGCCGGCTGCGCGATCCGGACCGCCGGCATGGTGATGTCCGCATCCTCGATGAGCACCTCCGCGGCACGCGGTTCCCCGATGAGGTAGTTGGCCGGGAAGGGCCACGGCAGGACGTCCGCCGCATCCAATGCCAGGATGGGCGGCGGGATGAGTTCGAGGCGCACGGACTCCTGCCCCTCCAGCAGCCCGTCCGCCAAGGCGGCCAATGCCAGTGTGGTATCCCCGGCGCCCTCCTCAAAGGTCACCGGCAGGAACGCTCCGAAGATCGGCGGGAGGAGGGCCGGGTCGAGTCCAGGGCCATTGCTCCAGCGGTAATCCGTTCCCAGCGTCGCCGTGCCGCCGGTCACGACGAAGACCGTCAGCGGTTGGCGCGTGTCGCCCTTGCGGTGCAGCACGAAGGTTCCGGTGCGGCTCCGCGAATCACCCGCTTCGAACGCTGGGGACTTCCCGGTGCTGATGGTGATCACCGGGAGGTCGGGCCCGGTTCCGGACACGGTCACCGGCACCCCGGGAGATCGAATCAACTTTCCCGCGGCGTCGAATGCCGAAATCTCCAGCGTGTACGTGCCGGTCAAGCTCGCATCAGACACCAGCCACTGGAACTGGTGTTCCCGCAAACGTCCCGGGACATCCACCTCCTCGGTGGTGATCTCGGAGACAGCCACCAGCACCCCGTTGGCCGACAGTTCCATCCGCCGGATTGAACCCTGCGGATCCACCCCCAGGGCCCGAACCTCATGAGGGATCCCGGCCGACAGGATCGCCCCCGCCGCCGGCTCGATGATCACCAATTCGGCCTCACCCTGTGTCCGACGCTCCACCACCTGGGCAACCACACGATCCGGAGCGCCGGCCACATAAGGCGGCCGCGCCCCCACCACCGCCGGAACGGGCGGAGTGAGCACCTGAAACTCAAGGCTCTCCAGCACGGGTTCGACTCTGTCGAGCATGCCGTCAAACAGACCGATGGCGGCGATCGTCACCCACGACTCCCCGGCATGCAGCACGACGCTGTCCCCGGCAATGACCTCCTCGGCCTTGTCACAGAAGTCACAGGGGTTGCGAACCAACCGGTAATCATCCCCGCGCACCGCCTGACCGCCGACGGAGAAGAAGACGTGTAATTCGTGGGAGGCATCTCCCTGGCGTTGCAGCACCCATTCGGCTCGGTTGAATCCGTCGCCCTCGATCGCGTAGGGGCGCCCCGGGTGGACCGTCACCACAGGGACTGACGACACGGCATCCCGGATCACACCGCGCGCACGGCCGCGCTGCGGGTCAATGCGATAGGGGTCCACCGGCCCCATCGTGGGAGACGGCATCAGGGACAGGACGACGCGCTCATCCCCCTCCACCAGGCCGTCATCCATCGGCCGGATCATCACGTCGGCCCACTGGGTACCCGCCGGAAGGGATACCGATCCCCCCGGGGCGGGATAATCCTCACCCGGTCGCGCGTCGCCCTCCAGTAGGTAGAACACCTGGAGGTCGCGCTCCGGCCCCCCGCTCCGGTGAACGCGAAACCGCAACACGTCGGCGGGACCGTCCGGACCGTCGGTGAACGGATCCCCCTCCACCGCCTCGGCGTCCACGGCATCCACCCACACCACCGGCGTACGGATCGAGCCCTGAACCCCAACGACCCGAACGCTTGAAACCACCGGGTCTCCCGCCCGGGACGTCGCCCGCGCCTGCAGGGACTGCCGGCCCTCCGGAGGATTGGTCCAGACCAGGCGATGGGAACGCGGGCGTCCGGGAATCTCCACCTCCCGGGTCAGAATCTCGAAAACACCGATGCGATGGTCGCCGGCAAAGAACTCCACCCGCCGGATCTCGCCATCGGGATCCACCGCCGTGATCTCCAGGGGCACTTCGCCGGGGGTCACCCAGACCGAGCCCTCCGGAGGGGATTCCCAGGCCAGCCTGGCCGCGGAGACCACACCAAAAACCGCGATGTGGACCGCATCGGAAACCACCGCATCGCCATCCGCGCGCAGGGCACGGGCCTCGATCACGTAACGGCCAGACGCCGGAGGCTCCCAAACAAAGCGATGAGTCAGGGGCATCCCGGCGGGTGGCAGAATGCAGGGGCCGAGCGGGCAGGGCGGTTCGTTGCAGGGCGGGCAGAAATCCACGACGGAAGTGCCGACCACCGTTCCATTGGCCAGAAACTCGACCACGGTGAGCAGGCCTTGGGGATCCACCGCTTCGGCCACCAGTTCCACGGAGGCCGGAGCATGGAATTCCGCCCCGTGCTCAGGCTGGAGCAGACGCACCCGGGCCCCTTCCTCCTTGCGGCCCACATGAATGGTCACCGGCGGCGAGACGGCGCCCTGGGCGGGATCTGGAACCCGGACCTCCAGCACATGGGTCCCCGGAGCTGCGTCCAGCCAGGTCCACTCATGTTCCACCGGCGTGCCCGGGGGCAGCGCCACCAGCGTGGCAATGGTGGAAGTGCCGATGCGCACCCCATCCGCAAAGAAGTCGAGGGAGTACACCGCATCGAGCCGATCTACCGCCACTGCCCGGATGGCAATGGGCGCGCTCACCTCGAATTGCGTTCCGGAAGGGGGCGCGGTGATGGCGAGCCGGAATCGTCCGGGAGGCTCCCCGGGCGTCGAATCCACCGCACGACAGACGGTGAGTCCCCATCCAAGAAGGCACACGAGGAGGCACGGGATTGTTCTCATGTTCAGAACGCTCGTTTTACTCGGGAATCACCGCAAAATTCTCCCCGGATTCCAGACGGCGACGCAGCGCCGCCGAAGGGACCGCCGCGACATGGCCGTCGGCGAACAGGTAGTTCGAGGAGCGCCCATGGCGTTCCGGATCAATGTCGGCCAGCACATGCGCCCATCCAAAGACCCAGGTGTCCGGATGGGTGTGATCGTCAAAGGCCGGCACGGGCACCGCATCCACGACGCCTGGCGGAAAAACCACGCCCAGGTTGGAGCCCTCAAAGGCCAGGAAGGTTTCGGACGGACGCCGATAGGAGGCCAGGCGCACCGTGGAAGGATTCAGGGTCAGGGGCTGCCCGTCCGGACCCAGGGCCCCCGGGGTCAGCCCCGAAGATGACTCGGCCAACGGTTCACGGGCCGTGTACTGGTTGCGCACATAGCTGGTCCGCTGCCAGACCCTGCGGGCCTCCCGAAAGGCGTCAGAGGGACACAGCCGCACCCCGTCCACCGAATCCATGAATGGTGCGAGGGCGAACACCCAGGCAGGCGCATTATCCTCCACCGGGTCCACCGGCAGGCGCCCCAGAGGATCGGTCTCGGCATACAGCCGCAGGCCCAGTCCCAACTGCCGCAAATTGGACAGGCAGTGAACGGCGCGCGCCTGACCGCGGGCCCGGCTGACCGCCGGCAGCAGCAGCGCCCCAAGCACACCGAGGACCGCGGTGACCACCAGCAGTTCCACCAGGGTGAAGCCCGCGCCGACCGCCGGACGGCGTCGGGCGGGACCCTGGATGGAGACTTGGCGATTCATGGCGGGACGCGGCTGCCGTTCAGGGAAGATTCACAAGGGCAATTTGAGGATGTCCGGAACCGGGGGCGGGCGCAATCCAGATGGAGCCGCCGCCAATCATCACCCCGTCGGCCGTGCAATGCAGCCGTTGAGCCGGGCACTTGAGAATCTCCCCCGCCACCGATTCGGTGAAGAGGCGTTCAAAGGCGGCAAGCACCGCCGCCTCGCCGCCCACCGCCCCGTCCATCTCGCGTCCGTGAACCTCCAGCGGATACCGGATTCTCCGCGCCACTCCGGTGCGGTCCCCGGCCCGCAGCTCCCGCTGCAGATCCCGGATGAACTGATGGACCACCCGGGGATCCGGAAACCCGGCCACCCGATAGTCGCCATCGGCCAGCACCTCCGCGGAACGCGGCGCGGCGGGGTTGGAAGGAAACGCCCACCAACCGGCCCCGAGAACCAGCATCGCGGCGCCGGCGGCGGCAAACCACACCTTGAGCCCCGTCCAGGTCATGTTCCGGGCCAGCGATTCGGAAAGTCCGAGCACCCGGGCCGCATGGGAACCGGGCGAGGCCAGTGCGGCGGAAACCGTGGAACCGACCATCGGCCCCGGAACCGCGGGCGCAGCCTCCCGCAGAAGAAGTTCCGGCAGGGCGGCGGCGGACGCCACCGCACCCTGGCGGGCCAGCTCGGACCGCAGGCGATCCAGGGCGCGGGTCACCCGCTTCCGCGCCGCGTCCTCCGCCACCCCGAGCGACGCCCCGACCTCCGCGAGACTGCGATTCTGGAAGTAGCGCAGCAGCAGCGCATCCCGATCCCCTTCGCGCAGACGGGCCAGGCACGCGTCGAGCACCGGGGCGATGCGGTCCCAGAGGCGTCCGGATTCGGACGAGGACAAGGCCCCCGATTCGGAAGGATCATTCATGTGAAAGGCGGCGGTTTCCCGGGCCAGCCGGCGACGTTCGCTGCGCAGGAGATCGGACGCGGCAAACCGCGTCGCCCGCATCAGCCAGCCGGCCACGACGATGTCCGGCGACAGCGCGCCCGCCTTGCGCGCCAGCAGCACAAACACCGCCTGCGTGACGTCCTGCGCCCAGTCCGGCTTCCCGGTCTGGCGCACTGCCGCGGCATGGACCAGGCCTGCGTACCGGGACACGAGTTGGGCAAAGGCCTCCTCGGAACCGGCGGTGGCATACTCCCGCAGCAATTGGGCATCCGTCATCACGCGTCACCCCATACATGGCCGCCCCGATGGAAACCGGACAAGCGACTTTCGCCCGCAGGGCTTCAGTCCTGTGCGGACACTCACTGCTTCCTGGTGGGCGAACCTCCGGTGACCCCATGCGGAGTCACCACCAGGTCAATTCGCGGCGAAGCACGCCAACGTCCCCCGCTCCGGCAAATGGCGGCAACGGAAACCCAACCTCGGTTCACCCTGCATCCGGGAGGTGACAAACCACGAGGACGCCTACTCCTCCACCCGCCTGGCGGTCGCTGGGGTGGAGGCCGGCGAGCGCTTGGGGAATGAGCGCAGCGCGAGCACGATTGCGATCACACTCAAGGTGAGCGGGGTTCTCCAGAAAACGGCCCAATAGACACCCTGATGAAGCGCCGGGGAGAACGGCCCCCCCCAGCGATACATGTAGGGCGCCAGCTTCCATCCTTCGAAGTGAAGGATGATTCCCCTCAAGGCAAGGACTCCGAATACCGACAACGCGAGCCAACCCCAACTGGATTGCGAAAAGCGCAGGAAGAAGGATTTGTTGATTGGGCGGATCATGGACTCCAGTAAGCGGAGACCAAGCAGTGCGGCTCCCGACATAGCGACAAGCGCAACAGTCACCAAGACAAGGTAAATGACGGCGGGATCGAAGACATCAGTGTAGCCGGCGATATTGATGGCTCCCGCCGCAAGTTCCCACATGACGCGCCCGACCCACCACACGAACCGGGTCACCAAGGTGACCATCAGGAATCCAACACTCATCCAAGCGATGATGTGCCGTTGCGCGATCTGCTGGACCTTGCGGACCAGCATGATGTGTGGATCCAGGACTCCGATCTTCAAACTCCAGGCGAAGAAGCCAGTCAGACAAGCAATGGCAATCGGAGTAAGAAAGGCCGACGAATAGTGATGGAGCGTCCACGGTGGAGGCTGCTGTATCACGCCCACCGGTGCCTTGGAAAAGCGGATCGCCACCGGTGCGGTCAGCCACAGGAGGACAAACGGGATCCAGGACCCCAGTCCCAGCAACGCCGACTGGTTCGAGGCGTTGGATTGCAGTTTCTCAAGTTTTCGTCGTACGGCGGGCCGGGAGGACCAAAAACGTAGTCCAAGACCAAAGAGGACTAAGCCACCCAAACGTGTCACCATCCCAATCGCCGAGGGGCGGTTCAAAAACTCCACCGCGTCCACTGGATTGGCGTCCTTTACGGGCACCTGAAAC
>JAFLEG010000281.1 GCA_017302195.1 Verrucomicrobiota bacterium | reverse complement strand
GTGCCCAATCCGAGGGTCGTGGACCAGAGAACGGCCAGGAAGCCGGCGATCAGTGCCAGCATCCATGGGCTCAATCCGCGGAGGACAAGGAGGACGGCATTGGCGATGGAACGCGCCAGTTCG
Source organism: Verrucomicrobiota bacterium (assembly GCA_017302195.1). Lineage (GTDB taxonomy): Bacteria > Verrucomicrobiota > Verrucomicrobiia > Limisphaerales > UBA9464 > UBA9464. The sequence continues at coordinate 6,123 of JAFLEG010000281.1, read as the reverse complement.
AGCCCCGCGGACCACGGGCCCAGGGCCTCCATCTGGGAGCTGGCCGCCTGGGCCGCGGACCGGGTGACCGCCTCCGCCTCGGGCAGCAGCAGCCCCCAGAGTGCGGCCAGGGAGCCGAAGGCCAGCAGGCCGGCCGCCAGGCGGAGCCCGGCAGACCATTCCGACCAGGGACGCCGGTGCCACGGCAGGGCGGGACGGCCGGTGACCGCCAGGAGGATGCGCCCGGCAAGACCGGCGGGCGCCGGATGGTCGGGGAGCTGCCGCAGGATGCCGTCGGCCCATCGGGCCAGCGGATCCTGGGGATCATTGGATTTCGGCATACGGCGTTGTCCTTCAAACACCCACGGATTCGCGGGCCGGTTGCAGTCTTTTGCGCAGGGTTTCGCGGGCGCGGAAGATGTCCGTCTTGACCTTCCCGAGCGACACTTTGAGATGCGTGGCGATTTCCGCATAGTCCATGTCCTCAAAATGGTAGAGGAGGAGCGACACCCGCTGGTCGTCCGGCAGCCGGGCCAGGGACCGTTCCACCAGTTCACGCTGGTCGGCGGTCAGCAGCGTGTCCTCCAGGGTGTCCGGCGCGGCAATCTCCAGTTCGCGTTCCGAGCCCTCGTCGTCCTCGCGGGTGAGGTCGCTGAACACCTTCCAGCGGGCCCGGTGACGCTGCAGGTGGTTGAGGCACAGATTGCGGGTGACCGTCTTGAGCCACCCGCCGGCCGTCGGGCTGCCCGACAGGTCGGCAAAGTGGTTCCAGGCCCGGAGAAACGCCTCCTGGGCGATGTCCTGCGCCTCGGCATCGTTGCCGAGGAGACGCATGGCGGTGCTGAAGACCATGTCCTGATAGGCGCGGACAAACGCCTCGAACTGGACTGGATCGCTCATCAATGGCCGGTCACCGGACCGTCAAACTCGTGCCGGGAGCACCCTGGGCCACGCCGCCCGGTTTCAGCAATCTTTGCTGCCCAGGCGGATCATGAGGCCGTTGCCCGGACGTTCCCCGAAGAGCCGGCGACCGCCGAGTCGGTGGCGATCGACGAAGTGCAGGGTGGGCGGATTGCCAGCGCGAGGTTCATCCGGGGCTCACAAAGTGCTCTGGCAGCCGGGGGGGCAGGTACGGACGCCTGAGGGCCGCATGCCGAACCACACGCGGCGGGCTTGCGCCCCGGGGCTGGCTGGGCTGGGCTGGGCGGCGCGTTGACGACACCAACTGACACGCAGACCGGGACCCTGTCCAGGCAGGGGGAACTCCGCGACCTGCTGCGCGACACCTCGCGCTCCTTTTACCTGACCCTGCGCATCCTGCCGGCACGGGTCCGGGAGCCGATCGGGCTCGCCTACCTGCTGGCCCGGGCCACGGACACCGTGGCGGATACCGGACTGGTCCCGGTGGCGGAGCGACTGGAGGCCCTTGCCGTGCTCCGGGATCGCATCCTGGGGTTGAGGACGGCTCCCTGCGATTTCTCGCGACTTGCCGAGGCGCAGTCCGGTGCGTCCTCCGACGCCGAACGACGTTTGCTGCTCCGGGTGGAGCCGGCCCTCGGACTGCTGGACGTCCTCGCCCCGGAGGATCGTCTGGAGGTCCGAAAGGTTCTCGAAACGATCACCGGGGGGCAGGTGCTGGATCTGCAGCGATTTGGCGGACCGGCCCAGGGCATCCGGGCCCTGGAATCGGATGCGGAGCTGGAGGACTACACCTACCGCGTCGCGGGCTGTGTCGGTGAATTCTGGACCCGCCTGACGCGACGGCATTGCTTCCCGGAGGCGTCGCTCGACGACGGGGCATTTCTCGCCGAGGGCATCCGGTTTGGACGCGGCCTCCAACTGGTGAACATCCTCCGCGATGTGCCGAAAGACCTGCAATCGGGGCGCTGCTACCTCCCGAGGCAGGGATTGGCGGCACTGGGCCTGACCCCGGAGGCCCTGCAGGATCCCGCCTCCGGGTCGCGGCTGCGTCCGCTGTATCTCGCCACCTGGAAGCGTGCGATGGAGCATCTGGAAGCCGGATGGCGCTATACCAACACCCTGCCGCGATCCCAATACCGCCTCCGGCTGGCCTGCGCCTGGCCGGTGCTGCTGGGAGCTCGGACCCTGGCGCTCCTGCGCGACGGCCCCGTGCTGGACGTGTCCCATCGGATCAAGGTGCCGCGCCACGAGGTTCGCCGGATCCTGTGGAGCAGCATTTTGAAGCTGCCGTTCCGCAGGCCGTGGGAGCGCCAGTTCGAGCGGGCGTGCCGCTGAATGGTCCCTGTCCCACGGCACAGATCCATTCCGCCCGGGATCCTGGTGGCGCTTGATCCCCCAGGAGATGCGCCCTCGCGCGGGGCCCCACCCGGTCGGTGATTGCTGCGGCGGCCTCCTTCGTGGAGGATGCCGGGAACCAGTGCACCGGCAGCAAACGGCGTTCAGAGCCTGTTGCCCCGGGGCTCAAGTTTCGGCCATTGAACTCCGTTGCCACCTCCTTCGTGGTCCTGTCGGCACTGCTGGCGGCGATCTTCCTCGGATCCCGCCTGCGCCGGCGGCTGCCCGACAGCCACCGGGACTCCGAAACCAAGGACGCCGTGAAGCTGGCCATGGGGATGGTGGCGACCATGTCGGCGCTGCTGCTCGGGCTGCTGGTCAGTTCCGCCAAGAGCTCCTATGATTCCGTGCGCAGCCAGGTGATCCAGATGGGGGCGAATGTGCAGTTCCTGGACCGGGTGCTGCGGATCTATGGTCCCGAATCCCAGGAGCTGAGGATCCGTTTCCACGGCGCGATCGAAAGCGCCATCGGCGAGATGTGGTCGGAGAGGGAGGGGGCGGCTCCTCCGGATGTCCATACCGGCGATGCGCTGTATGGCGCGATCCAGGGGCTGGCGCCGCGGGACGAGGTCCAGCGCGCCCTGAAGGCCCAGGCGGTCCAGTTGGCAGTGGACCTGGCCCAGCGTCGCACGCTGCTGCATGCCCAGTCGGTGGCCTCGATTTCCCGGCCGCTGCTGGTCATGGTCGTGGTGTGGCTGGTGATCATCCTGTTCAGCTTCAGCCTGGTGGCGCCCCGCAACGCCACGGCATTCCTGGCGCAGGTGGTCGCGGCGTTCGCGGTCACCGGCGCCATTTACCTGATCCTGGAAATGGACCGCCCCTTCTCGGGACTGGTGCATGTCTCCAGCGCGCCACTGGCCAACGCCTTGATCGCCATCCGCCCATGAGCCGCCGGTCCCTGTTCTCCCGCGCCCTCCTGGGCCTGATTCCGGGCGTCGCTCTGGTCTCGGGATGCCTGCATGCCCCGTTGAATGCGCCCAAGGACGATGCGCCGACCACTGCTTCCGGCTATACCTTTGCCAGCCGGGTCCCCGAATCCGTGAACCGGGGTGAGACGCTGTTTCTGGTGGCCTTCTCCGGCGGGGGAACCCGGGCCGCCGCCATGGCGTATGGCGTGCTGGAGGAGTTGCGCCGGACGCCGGTGCCGGGAAGCGCTCCCGAGCGCCGCATGATCGAGGACATCAACGTCATCTCCTCGGTATCCGGTGGCAGCGTGACGGCCGCCGCCTACGCCCTCTACGGCGACTCCCTGTTTGATTCCTTCGAGACCAATTTCCTGAAGCGGGATGTGCAGGGCAAGCTGGTGGGGAAGGTGCTGATGCCCTGGAACTGGCCACGGCTGGCCTCTCCCTGGTTTGGTCGCTCCGATCTCGCCGCGCGTTACTACGATGAGATCCTCTTCCACAATGCGACCTTCGGGGACCTGACCAACCGTCATCGTCCGTTCGTCATGTTGAATGCGACCGAGGTCGCCACCGGCATCCAGTTCTGGTTCACGCAGGATGTCTTCAACAACCTGTGCTCGGACCTCGGCTCGTATCCGCTTTCCCGGGCGGTCGCCGCCTCCTCCGCGGTGCCGGTGGCGCTGTCGCCGGTCACGCTGAAGAACTATGCGGGCACCTGCGGTTATGAGCCGCCCGAGTGGGCCCGAGCGGACACCCTGACCGGCGAGGGCATGGCGCTGCTGCAGCGCGGCAGGGAACTCGCCATTCTGCGGAACGGTGCCGAGCGGCCCTTTCTCCATCTGGTGGACGGGGGCGTCACCGACAATCTTGGATTGCGCCCGCTGCTGGAGGGGCTGGCCTACATGGCGGCGGTGCCCTCAAGCCGTCAGGGCCTCCGCTTTGAATCCCTCCGGCGGGTCGTGCTCCTCTCGGTCAATGCCCGTTCGTCGCCGACCAACCACTGGGACCGCCGGGAGTCGCCTCCCGGCATGGTGTCCATGGCATTGGCGGCGCCCAGCATCACCATGGACCGGTATTCCAAGGACACCGTGGCCATGATGGGCATGATGGTGGAACTCCTGCAGAAGAAGCTGCCCGATGCCGAGAAGGGATCCCTCCAGTTTTTCCCGATCACCTTGAGTTTCGACAGCCTGAAGGAGGCCTCGGAGCGCGACTACTTTCTCAACGTGCCGACCTCGTTCTTTCTCTCCAACGACGCCGTGGACCGGTTGCGCGAGGTGGGGGGCCGCCTGTTGAAGGAGTCGCCGGACTTCCAGCGGCTGCTTCAGGACTACGCCCAGCCTTCCGGGAAACGGATCCCATGAAGAGGCGCGGGGTCGGGCGAGTCTCCTGCCGGGTGCTGCGTGCCACCGCGAACACGGTGCGGAGGCTCTCACGTCATCCCGCATCCTGCATCGTTGATCCTTTCCCCCCGGCGGGGCTCCTGCCGAGCCGCGCGCGTCATTGGATGCTGATATGGCGGTGATTCCACACGACCGCGGCTCACCCGGAGGTTCGCCCGACCGGGGGGCGGAGGAGTCCGGGGAACCCCCCGCGGGATGGACGCGCCTTGCCGCGGCGTCGGTGGCGGTTGGCGTCTGCACCGGACTCCTGGTCGCGGGATTTCGCCGGCTGCTGGAAGAGACCGAGGTCTGGCGCACGACCGTCCTGGCGCTGCTGGGCACGCACGGCGCCCTGGGACTGCTGTCGGCGATGTTGGGCGTTGCAGTCGCCGCGGCGCTGGCCGCGCACCTGGTCCGCCGTTACTCCCCGAGTGCCGGCGGGAGCGGCATTCCCCAGGTGGAGGCGGTGCTGGCCGGCGCGCAGCCCTTGCCGCCGCCGGCGATTTTGCCGGTGAAGTTCTTCGGCGGCTGGCTGGCCATCGGGAGCGGCTTGGCGCTGGGACGCGAGGGGCCGAGCGTGCAGATGGGCGCCAGCCTGGGGGGGCTGTGGGGACGCTGGTGCCGGCTCCACCGGTCCGATGCCATCGCGGTGATTGCCGCCGGAGGCGGGGCCGGACTGGCCACCGCATTCAACGCGCCGATCGCGGGTGCGGTGCTGGTGCTGGAGGAACTGGTCCGGCGCTATGATCCGCGGGTGGCGGTGGCGGCGCTGGGAGCCTCCGGCGGGGCGATCGCGGTGGCGCGGGTCTTCCTGGGGCAGGCGCCGGATTTCGACGTGCCGCCGATCCCGTTTTCCGGGGTGAACGGCGGACTGGGGTTCCTGATGCTCGGGCTTTGCTGCGGAATGCTGGCCACCGCCTACCACCGGATCCTGCTGGCGGCGCTGGATCTCGCCGACCGGCTGCAGGGGCTTCCGGTGGAGCTGCGGGCGGGACTGGTGGGCGCCGGCGTCGGGGCGGTGGGTTGGTGGGCGCCCGGCTGGATCGGAGGCGGGGACCCGCTGACCCAGGCCGCCCTCGGATCCGGCCTGGCCCTCACCGGGCTCCCGCTGCTGCTGGGGCTCCGGTTCCTGCTGAGCATGGTGTCGTATGGCGCCGGCACCCCCGGCGGCCTGTTTGCCCCGATGCTGACTCTCGGCGCCCTGACCGGACTGCTGGTGGGCACCGGATTGCGCTGGCTTCACCCCGACCTGCAGACCCCGATGTCCGCCTACGCGCTGGTGGGCATGGCCGCCCTCTTCGCAGGCGTTGTGCGGGCGCCGGTCACCGCCCTGGTGCTGGTCACCGAATTGACCGGGAACACCACGCTCCTCCTGCCGATGCTCGCTGCGGGATTCGTGGCGCTCCTGACCACCGGTTGGACCGGGACGCCCGCCATTTATGACGCGTTGAGCCAGCGACTGGCCGGCCTGGATCGGCCGGTGAAACCCGCTTCCGAAGCCCCATGAACCCCCTGGAACATTCCTCCCTCCCCGGTGCTCC
>JAFLEG010000280.1 GCA_017302195.1 Verrucomicrobiota bacterium | reverse complement strand
CGACTCGCCCGGGACTATGAGCGACTCCCCGAGTCTGTGGCGGCCTGGATTCATGTGGCCATGATACGCCTCATGCTCCGTAGAATGGCCTGATCCCAAGCAGCCCGTGGGTTTTCGTACGGTCTCTAATAGTTTGAAGTAGAGCACGAGCACACTCATGCATAGCATTGCACTAGCTACAACGAAGACCAAACGACCACTGGCACCACATAGACCGTTTATTATTCGCATACTTTAAGTAACCATACTCCCAACTAATGGCGCAGAAGAGCTCATTGCTCAGTCCGAGACTTTGGGCATTGGCAGTATTTCTCTTTCGCTGACTTTGCAGCATCGTAAATATTGAACCCCGTATTAATTGTACAACCCGCACCAACAAGACCATCAATTGCGGCACCAAACGCGATCGGAGTACCCACAACAGTTATAGCCCCAAGTCCAGCAACAACTGCATCTATACCAAACTTTACCACACCAGGAGCAACCAATCGCCCTACATATTTAGTAGCCGCTTGGTTCACAGCATTCTGGCACCTTGCTATTGCCCCGTCCGAATCCTCCTTACACTCTTTACAAGTAGGGGAGCTGACAAAAGCAAAGTCTCCCGGATCTTCTCCTGGTGCAGGATTGAAACAGCCCGCTATTGTTCCAATGACCGGAACAAAGTCGTACCAAGCTAATCCGAGCAAGTCCACCTTTGTCTGCGGGCTATTGCCCGCGATGCGATACAGATTCATGCCACCCCATTCCCCAATAGGATCCCGATTCAACCACCTCTGGCTCTCCGGGTCGTATAACCGGAAGCCGTAGTAGTAGTCGCCCCAGTTGCCGTAGCTGCTTAGCAGAATTGGCTTGCTGCTGAAGCGCAGGACGTTGGCGGCGGCGAGGGTGCCGCTGCTGCTGAGGGTGCGGCCGAAGGGGTCGTACTTGTAGCTCGCGCTGGCCGCGGCGTCGCTGCGAAGGAGGTAGGTGATGTTGCCGTTGCCGTCGGCATGGTAGTACGCGCTGCTGTTCACCGCGTACGGCGAGGTGGTGGCATGCGTGGACCGCGCCAGCAGGCCGCCGATGCCCCCGGCGCCGTCCACGCTGCCGCTCAGATCCAGGCCGCGGGTGTAGCTCACCTGCGGCAGGTTGCCCGAACTGCGCTGCTGGAGCAGCAGCATGCCGTCGTACACGTAGCGCTGTTCGGCGCTCAGCGACCACGCGCCCGCCGTCCAGGCGAAATCCCGGCGGATGCGCATCCGGCCGCGCCCGTCGTACACAAACTCCATCTTCCATCGGGCTGCATCCGGAGTGCTGTACGTGTCGGAGGCCGCGCTGGTGAGCTGGTTTTCCGCGTCGTAGAGGTAGTCAATGCTGGTGGTCGTCCCGGTCATCTCCTGGGTCCGATTCCCCAATGCGTTGTAGCTCTGGGTGTACCCGGCCACCGTCGTCGCCTGATTCCGGTCGTTGACGATGCAGGTGGACATCCCCGCCAGCGAGAGCACCGAGTTCATCCGGCCTGCAGCATCAAATCCGCAGGTGGTGGCAAACGTCCCGCTCCCCGGCTGACTGAGCGTCGCGCCGGCCCGGCGGCGGGTGGGAACACAGTGCGGCACGAGCACGATGGCGCTAAGGTTGAATGGCCAGCACCCGGATCCGGTAAAGCCGGGCAACCCCCTCGGTCAGCGGGCGCAATTCCAGGTAGATCTGGCGGGAGGAGGCTCCGTAGGGGGCGGCATCGAGTTCCAAGCCCAGCGGACGCTCCAGATCCACAAACGGTTCGCCACCTTCCGACACTTCGAGACGATACCGGACGCCGCCCACGGACGGCCACCCCACGCGAAGGTAGCCCTCGGGCGTTACCTCCGGCATGTCCATGACCAGCCTCGATGTGGCGTCGATTGGGGAGGTGAGGGCCAGGTATTCATCTCGATTGGACTGGCCGTCGAGATCGCGATCCCCCAGGGGATTGTTCAGGTCCCACAATTCCTCCCAGGCATCGGCCATGTTGTCTCCATCCCGGTCCAGGGGCGGACGGACGTCCAACCGCAACTGCACGGGCTCGCTGACCAGCCGTCCGTCGGTGACCCGGACCGCGACCACATCCGGTCCGGAAAACCCGTGCGCGGGTTGGTAGGCGAGTTCCAGGCGTCCCGGCACCGCCCCGACCCTTCCATACGCGCCCTGAACGACGACCTCGACGGTGAGCGGGTCGCCATCCACATCGGAACCCAGCAGGGGAAGGACCGCTGGGCGACCGAGGGTTTCGACGAAGTAGTTCCGGGGGAACAGCCGTGGAGCATCATTCACCGGAAGCACCACCACCCGGACTTCCCCTGTGGCGGCGGCGCCGTACAAATCCTCCACGCGATACCGGAAGGAATTGGTGCCTGACCAGTCCGCCCTCGGATGCACGGAAAGTTGAGAGGGCGCACTGGTCAGAAGAAGGTCGGGCGGCGTGTCGAGCACCGTCAGGGTCAGAGGGTCTCCATCCGGATCCGTATCGTTCCCCAGCAACTCCAGCACTCCTTCAGAATCCTCGTTCATGACCAGCTCGTCGTCTGCCACGAGGGGAGTCCGGTTGGCCGCCCGGACCGACCGGCGGGGCCCGGGCCCACCGGCACCCCAGCGGTTGGTCCCAGCCACCGAGTACCAATAGATCGTCCCTGCGGTGACGTTCCGGTCTTCAAACTGGAGCTCCCGGGTTGATCCCAGCAACTCCGAGGGCGCCGAGTCGGAGGGGGCGCGGAAGACCAGATAGCCACCGGCGGCATCAAAGGCCGGCCACTCCAGAAGCGCCCCGTCGGCGGTCGAGCGGATGCTGAGGGGGGCCGGGGGGCGCGGGGGCTGGGGAAGGTATTCAAAGGCTCCGATGTCGGGAAGCCCGGCCAGCCCGGTGCTGGCATCCACGGCCCGGTTCTGTCCGTCCAGATCCGTGGCGAGATCCTGCAGGGGAAGCCCCCGGTCGGTACCCGGGGTGTCGGCCTGCGGACGGTAATCCTCGGCCCCGAGAAACCGGGGCGTTCCGCCGATGTTGCCCTGCTGGCCGGTGAGGTCCGGGGCGCTTCCGGCGTATGCGGATCCCGAAGGACTGTACACCTGGTTGTTGCGGATGACCGGGAGATTCAGATCGTTGAGTGTGCCGGAGAACAGGCCGCTGGTTCCGATGATCAGATTATTGATGATCTCGGCAGCGCCGTCGTAGCCATCGGCATGGATGCCGAACCCGACATTGTCCACGAGGGTGTTGAAGATCACCCGCGGCCCCCGGTTGCCAAAGGGCACCAGCCAGGAAATTCCGTTGCCCTGGTTCCGCGAAATGACGTTCTGAAGGATGTCGGTGTCCGAGCTGCTGGAGTGGCTGATGCCATCGCCCTGGTTGTTCTGGATCCAGTTGCCGCGGATAAGCGGAGTACCCGCGGCCCAGCAGGTGATGCCGGCCATCCCGCCCGCGATCAGGTTGTCGAGGATTTCGGGACGACCGGCCCCCTGCAGATGCACCCCGCTGCCATTGCCGAGCCCGAACACGGGCAGTCCGTAGGCGCCGACAATACGGTTGCTGACAATCACGGGACTGCCCCCAAACACCATCACCCCATAGCTGCAGTTGGTGATCACGTTCCCCGCGAGGACCGCCGAGGATTGGCTCAGGTGCACCCCGCCGCCGGAACCGTCGCGCAGGGTGAATCCCTCGACCCGTGCCGAGGAATCCTGTCCGCCGGCCACGGTCAGGATGGGGGCTGCCGGCGAACCGACAATCTCGGTCACTCCAGGCCCGTCGCTCGACCGGACAATCACCCGCTTTCCCCGAAGGTTGAGGGGCTCGCGATAGGTGCCCGGAGCGACCAGGATGGTGTCCCCGGCGAACGCCGCCTCCTCGACTGCGGCTGCCAGGGTGGGGTATTCGGAAGGCACTCGGAGCGTCCGCGCCTCGGGTTGCTCGGGGGCGGTCGCGGAATTGATGCGAATCTCCCCGACACCGGCGGGCATCGAGCCCTCACAGGAATGCCGGTACTTCACCCAAAGGCGTGTGATCTCCCCGCCGGTTTCCTCCAGTTCCAGAATCTCAAAGCTGGCTGCGACGGTGTTGCAGCCGCGGCCGTTTCCAGAAATGGACAGCCCGGGCAGTTCCCCGTTAAGCGGAGTCCGGATGGCGTTGGGATAGCTGCCGGGAGCGAGGGGGTCTCCACCGGGCCCATCGAACCAGAAGCCGAATCCGAAGGCGTCCACGGTGAACGCGGCGGCATTGCCTGAGACGCGCACCTGTGAGGGGTCGGTGGTGAGATAGGTTTGACCGCCACCAATGAAGTCCCCGGGCGGACTATCGAACACCACCAGGTTCTGCTGCGCCTGAAGCGACAAGGCTCCGAAGAAAACGGAAAACAGAGCAAGGCGCCCTCGGAGGGCGGCATCCAGGCGGCTGGGTCTGGTTTGCAGGGTCACAGCGAAAAAGCTGATGGGACGCCCATGCGCTGTCCAGCCCGAGTTGGCACGGGAGCTTCAACGCTTCCGGTGGAAGGGTGAAGGCAGGCGAGAGACACCTGCCCGGGGGGAAGTCCCGGGCACGATCGGCGAGGACAAACTCCGTTTCCCACCCTACCCTGCCTGCGTGATCCGCAACGTGATCTTTGATTGGTCGGGGACGCTGGTGGACGACCTGCCGGCGGTGTGGGAGGCCAGCAACCACGTCTTCCGTCAGGCCGGGGTGACGCCGCTGACCCTGGAGGAATTCCGGGCCGAGTTCCGGCTGCCCTACCATGGCTTCTACGAAAAATTCGTGTCCCATGTGCCCCTCGGACAGTTGGAGACCTGGTTTCATGCGCGCTTCGCCGAGTGTCAGGATTCGGTAGTCCCCCTGCCCCACGCCCGCGAACTGCTGGAGTTCTGCGCCCAGCGGGAGCTCCGGGTGTTTCTCCTGACCACCGTGCACCCGCGCCACCTGGCCGCCCAGGCGGAGGCCACGGGTTTCGGACGCTACTTCGAGCGGATCTACTCGGGCATTGCCGACAAGCGGACCCAGATCGGGACGTTGCTGCAGGAGAACGGGCTCGATGCCGACGCCACGGTGTTTGTCGGGGACATGCAGCACGATGTGGACACCGCCAAGCACGGCGGCATCCACAGCGTGGCGGTGCTCACGGGGTACAACTCCCTGGGTCAACTGCGGGAGAGCGCGCCGGATCTCATCGTCGAGCACCTGGGCGAACTGCGCCTGATCCTGGAGCGGAATGCCGGGCACCTGCGTCCGGCGTCGCAGGCCGCGACGCCGCGGCATCCGATCCCGACCGTCGGGGCCCTGATCCGGAACGACGCCGGCGAGGTGCTGATGGTGCGGACGAACAAGTGGTCCAACAAGTGGGGCATCCCGGGCGGCAAGATCGAATGGGGCGAGGGTTCGGAACAGGCCCTGGTCCGGGAACTGCGGGAGGAAACGGGGCTTGAGGTCACCGAGATCGAATTCGCGTGCGTGCAGGATGCCATTCACCCCACGGAGTTTTACCGCGACGCCCATTTCCTGCTGCTGAACTACACCTGCCGGGCACCCGGGGCCCAGCCGGTGCGGCTGAATGCCGAGGCCCAGGATTTCCGCTGGCTCCCGGCACGGGACGCCCTGAATCTCGATCTGAACCAGCCCACGCGATTCCTCCTGGAATGCGTCGTGCGCCGGACCCCGTCCTCCCGATAACCTCCGTCCCACCACCACCGCTCCTCCATGGACTCCATCCTGGTTTCCGATCTTGAAGTGCAGTTCCACGTCGGGGTGCCCGACGCTGAACGCGCACAGCCGCAGCGCCTGCTGATCAGCCTGGAGCTGGATCACAATTTCGAGCAGGCCGCCGCCACCGATGACCTGACCCACACCCTCAACTACGACGCCGTCTGCCAGCGAGTCCGCGCCCTGGGGGAGGGCCGGAGCTGGAAGCTGATCGAGACGCTGGCCGTGGAGATTGCCGGGATGATCCGCAAGGAGTTCAAGCCCGCGCGGGTCCGGGTGATGGTCAAGAAGTTCATCATTCCCGGCACCCAGTTCGTGGCCGTCCGGGTGGAGCGCGGTCCGCTGCGTCCGCCCGAGACCGCACGGGAACGCGTGATGCGGCAGATCGGCGGGGTGCCCGGCGGGTTTCGGTGATCGGGAAGGGGTCGGCACGCACGCGGGGGATTGCGCCCCGGTCTGCTCCAGCCTCCCGGGGATGGGGACTGCCGCAGGCGGAGGTGGAAGGTAGTGGAGGATGTTCCCACACCGGGGTGGCGCCCCACTGGGGATGGCAGGGAC
>JAFLEG010000028.1:6587-15462 GCA_017302195.1 Verrucomicrobiota bacterium | reverse complement strand
GATGTACTCCACGAATCTCTCCGGCAGGCAGTCGCTCCCGACGTGGCGGCAGATCGTGTCCGCGGACAATCCCACGAGCTGGGCAAACTGCTTTGGCGTGAACCAGCTCACCGGCCGGCCGGGCTTCACCAGGACGGACCCGTCCCCCTGGGGAACCTGGACCGTGGTGAAGAACAGGGGGAGCTGGATCTGCTCGGGCCGGCTCAATTGCGGGCTGGGTTGGGGAGGTACAGCAGGGCCGCGGCATTGGCCCGGCAGTAGGCCAGCGCTGCCTCGGCCGTGGCCAGGCGGAGGATCTGCTGCCGGCGCCGGCCGCCCCGGTTGGTGACCAGGATCCCGGACGCCTGGCCCTCGGTGTAGAACACCGTCAACTGGTACTTGAATGGGTCGGGTGGGATCGCTCCCTTCACCTGTGGCTTGCTCATGACTGTGAGTGGCTTGAGCTGGCTGCACCTGGCCGGTCCCGTGTTGCGAGCACGGGGCCGGCTTCTCCAGATCTGGAAACTGCGCTAGTCCGCTGGGATCCATTTGGCGGTGCCGTCCGAAATCTTCACCTGCTCGCCGAGCTTGGTCTGGAGCCAGTCCACCATGTCCGGATCCAGGGACCGGACCCCGGCGGCCAGGGTGTCGTTGAGTTCCTTTTCCACCGGCTCGGCCTTGGCGCCCGGCTCCAGGAGCCCGAGGGCTTCGGCCTCCGCCCGGTCCACGTCCTCCACGTCCATGCCGCTGTTGAACCCCCACGGTCCCCAGGGAACGCCGAACCCCCCGAAGGCCGGATCGTTCATGGACAGCCAGAACGCCAGGTCACTCTTCAGGCGGACCTCTCCCTCGTACTGCTGATGCCGCTCGCGGGGTGCCTTCACGTCCGCCACCCGGATGAAGCGCTGGGCGGGGAACTCATCCAGGACGTCGGGGTCCTGGCCCTGCTTCCAGTAGCCGTAATCATTCGCGGCCTTGGTCTGGGTGTCGAAGATCAGCGCCAGCCGTTGCTCGCTCTGGATGTCCTTGATGGTCCCGGTGTCCACCGGATCCAGCGGGCCGAGCCCGCGCTCGATGGCGAACTCCCGCGCCTGCTCGATGAACTGGGCACGCCCTCCGGTCTTGAGCGCCAGGCGTTCCTTCCCGTCCGGCCCGACGACGCGCTCGCGGGCGTTCTCCAGGAACGCGGTGAGCAGGCCCTTGGCGTCCTGAAGGAACCGGGCGTCCTCAATGGTGGCGGAGAAGAACGAACCCTCTCGGATGGCGGTCGGCATGCGCGACCACTGGTCGGAGCGGAGCATGGCCCCGACCACCGAGCGCTTGCCGAGTTTGTCGAGGGCTTCCTCGAACGGGACTGGTTGGGTGAATTCCATGGGTTCAGAGGCTACGGCGTTGGCGCCACTTTCTGGGATGCTTAAGACGCATGACCGCTTCGATGATCAATGACTCTGTGTGGTGACGTCCCGGCCGGAAGAGCACCTGTCGGATCTCCAGGAGCATCTGCGCGAGCTCGTCGGTGGAACGGGATCCAGCCCATCGGTTCCAAGCGTAGGTCTCCAGCATTCCGTGGCTTTGAATCGGCGCGCCTGCCGCCTCGAACTCCGTCAACACCGCTTCGCCGTACGGACGGACGTCCTCGTGGAGAAGGCTCAGATCGGGTGGGGTGTTCATCGCCGGGATCCTGCAGAAGACATGGCCGACATCCCTGTGATGATGGTCAACAGACGGAGGGCCTCGGAGTCCGAGTCGCGAACCATCTGTTCCGGGAGCAGCTCTGCTTTCCGCAGAGCGTCCCACTCCTCAAAGGTGAGGTTGGTGGCCCCGTGGACCTTGCACCAACCGGTGTACTTGAGGTGGGCATCGGATGGCTTCTCACAGCCCGCAGCCAGGACGGCGACGAGTAGCATGACGAGGATTGGGGTCTTCATAGATGGAGCGGTGCCGATCACTGTTTGCCTGGGTTGGAAGTTTGAACGTGGTGCGGTGCATCGTCGCTGGCGTGGAAGTGCCGCAGGGGATGCCTCCCTTCGACGAACTCCAGAAGGCAGAGGTTGGCGACATCCACCAGGAGCTCGGTGTTCCCGGACTTGGCGTAAGCCGCGAGGCGTTTCTGCATGCTGGGCACCCGGTCGTAATCCGGCTTGCCGACCGCCCCGATGCAACCGTAGCGCAGGGCACCCATGATGAGCCGGTTGCGCATGAGCTGCTCAAACGCGTGGCTCCATTCCGAGCGCTCCAGATCCGGAAGGCTTACACGCGCCGTCGGGAGTTCGACAAGGCCAGCCTGTTCCAGCAACCGGCGGCGGATGATGCCGTGGGTGTTCACAGCGATGGCGTGGTGTCGTTGACGGCGGCCCAGGTGATTGGGAACTGGTCCGCGAAAATGGAGCCGATCACTTGTGCGACCGACCGGTGTTCCTTCTGGGCGTGAAGGGAAAGGCGCTGCTGCAGGTAGTGGATCCACGACCGGACGCTGCCGGTCATGTAGAGCGTGGTCTTGGTGGCGAGAGGCAAGACGAAGCGGGCGCACTCCGGGGCGACGCCTGCGTCAATCAATGCGGCATAGGTCTCCTCGGCCTTGGCGATGGACTCGGCCACCAAGGCATCGGCTTCCGGGTCTTGGGAAAGACCGCCGCTTCCCTGGCGATTGGTGCCCCCCTTCCAGCGGAGTTCGATGGGCTCGGATCCTCCAGCGGCCACGGCATACCGCTGGGAGAATTCCTGGAAGGAGAAGGACCGGTGCCGGAGGATCTGCGCGGCGATGGCCCGGCTGGTCTGAATCTCCACCGTCATGGACACGGTCTCGAAAACCGACCAGTGCCCGTGGCGGATGCAGTAGTGCAGGAGCTTGTGCCCGGTATCCAGGTTGAGCTGGTTGCTCGGGTTGGAGACCCGTGCGCAATAGACGATCAGTTCCTCCGCCGTGAGACGGCGCTGCGGATCTGAGTCCGGGACGAAGATGGTGGGCTGTGAGACAGCGATCAGTGCTACATTCATGGGATGGGAAAGGGGTCAGGGTTATCGAGCCGGGCGGGATCCCACCCGATCATCATGCCGGTGAACGGAAGGCCGTGGTGTTTGCGGAACCACTCGATCAGGTCGTTCCAGGACTGGAATCCTTCGTCGCGGTACACGTCCTCGAAGCGGCCGACCGTGGCCATCATCGTCTCCTTCCAGCCGGGGCGCTGAACAGGCGTCGAGATGCAAGCCCGTGACACCACCACCGGCATGCACTTGGTGATCCGGAAGCAGCCCACGACCGCCTGCTTGGAGCGGTAGGGCCTGCCGGTCCAGCGATAGAACCGGATCAGCTCCCCGGCTTCAGGGATGGCGTTGCGCATGCTGAGCGGCCGGATCGTGGTGATCTTGTCGCCGGCACGGACGGCATCCACGAAGCGGTCCTGCAGGGCTTTGCGGTGGGTCCTCATGGCGCGTACTTCAATTTGGGTTTCTCCAACAGGACCTCCGATCCGGTGGAGAGGAGATAGGGCAGGACGCTCTCGGCGTGCTCACGGAACTCCCCGTCCTCCATGGTGCGGAGCTGCGTGTTGAGGCGTTGCTCATGCCACAGGGCGGCGGCCCCCAGGCGAACCCGGCCGCGCTCGAAAGCGCGGAGCGCGGCCGGGACGCTCATGCTGGCCAGCACCCCGACGACAGCCATCGCCGCCAGGAGAGAGGTGAGGTTCATGGAGTAGGGGCCGGTTCAGACGTCGAGGGTCTGGCGCTTGCCGAGCAAGGCACGCGCTCCATCCAGGAGCTGGCTTCTGGTTTCGGGATCGGCGAGCAGAGCCTTGTGTGCCGCATCCTTCTGCGCCTCCAGGAGTCGCCTCTCCAAGTCATCCAGGGATGCCACGCACGGAACGGGCGCGTTCTCTATCTCCTGGAACTCCTTCAGCAAGGCAGCAGCTTGAGGGTCGTTCCTGGGGAGATAGACGATGGCCGACAGAACCTCGGTAGACTCGTCTTCTTCAACCCAACGGGTATCGACTTGGGTGAAGACACCGGAGGTCTGGAGCACAGGGATGATGCGGAGACGGAGCTCGCCGAGCAGGGCCTCCCTCTTCGCCAGGTTGGCCTCGCGGCGTTCATTCTGTTCGTCGCGCATGGCCATCGCCATTGCCCTGATCACCTCACGGCGCGTGGGTTTCTGCATCTTGGCCCGGAGCTTGGTCTGGGCTGGGGTAAGGTCACTCATTGGATGTGGTCGGTTGTACGGTTGTGGTTTGCGATCGCGTTCAGGCCATCAGGTTCTCAGGCTGCAGATCCTGGCGGAGGGCGGCGGCCCGCTTGCTGGCCTCCGTCAATTCAGGGGAAGATCCACACCGCTCGATCTGGTGGCTCAGCTCGAGGGCCTGAACGCGGACAGCCAGCAACTTCTCGACGCTGGCGGTGAACACCACCGACTCACCCTGGGTGGCGGTGAACGCCGGCTCTCCCTCCGGGACGCTCACCTCCCAATCTTCCGAGAGCAGATCCCTGTGGCTGACGCCCCAGCCGTCGCAGTTGATTCCGTCCTCCATCCTCATGGAGATGTTCGGGATGCGGGTGACGATGCCCTTGTGCCACCTTTCGAAGAGCGATGCCCGCATGCCGTGGATGAGTACGGGTTGCGGCTCGGTGGCGGGCGGAAGGATGTCTCCGTCAATGGCCCCCTTGCGGACGTGGATGGTGCAACCGGCGGGCCATGCGGCGCGGCGGATGGCGTGGCCCGACTTCGCGGCATCAAGCGCCTGGCCGAAGTTCAGGTTGCGGTACAGTGACTGCGGTGTGTTCTGCATGTGTATTTGTGGCTGGTGGTGAAGGACGCAGCACCGGCACCCGGTGCGGGTTCGTGGCTGCGTGGAAAACGTGACTGGCCTCCAGACGGCGCCGCTGCATCTCGGCTTCCTGGTGAGCCATCCAGCGGTCGAAGTGGCCGAACTCCTCCGCGGTCATTTCTGAGACCAGCTTGTAGCCCTTCTGACCTCCGGCGATCC
Source organism: Verrucomicrobiota bacterium (assembly GCA_017302195.1). Taxonomy (GTDB): domain Bacteria; phylum Verrucomicrobiota; class Verrucomicrobiia; order Limisphaerales; family UBA9464; genus UBA9464. The sequence goes on along the minus strand of JAFLEG010000028.1, from coordinate 10,507 downwards.
GGCCGCCGCTGTCGGAGGCGATGGCCCGGATCCGGCGCTTGGCCGTCTCGCACACCGGGAGGCCCATGGCTTCGAGCAGCTCCGACGCTGTCATCCACCCTCGCCCGCGGAGGAGACGCACCACGTCGCAGATCTCGCGGACAGTGACCGCGGGTCCGGGCGGCGGGATCAGCTCGAGCTGGCGATTCATAGGACGGGAGCCGGAGCGCTCAGAAGGCGGTAGGTGTTCCGCCGGTTGTCCCAGGCGAAGTCGTACCTGAGACGATCCCCGAGGAAGGTGATATCCCTGGCGGCCGTCTTGGATGACACCTCGAACCGCGCAGCCACGATGGTCGCGTTGACGCCCTTGCCCGCCCGCAGGCGGCGAGCGATGAAGGCAAGCCTTTCGAGTGGGGGACGCGCCTTCAAAACGGATCCCCCGCGAGTTGATCGAATGCCTTCCTGGCCCCGGCCCGGTTCTTGAGCGTGACCAGCAACTGCCGAAGCTGCGGGGCGTTGAGGGACTTCCAAGCCCGCGTCCCAAACTTCCCCAGGGAGATGCTGGCGATGTACGCCTCCGGGAAGCCCACGCGTGCGATGGACCACTCCAGGCGCCGGGCCGCATCCAGGTCGGGCGAGTCCCAACGCATGCGGGCGCTGATGTTCTCCTTGTCCACCAGCAGCTCGAACAGGGCCACCACCTTGTCGGTCTGCCAGTTGCTCAGGTCGTAGCTGGAGAGGTCCCTGCCCAGCGCGAGGACGTGACAGGCGTGCCGCAGATCCTCCGCGTTCACCACCGCCTGGCGCTTGCGGGCGCGGAACTCCGCGATGCCCATCACCTGGTCGGCGAACTCATTGGGGACCGCCCCTGGGCGCGGGAGCATGGCGCCCTGGTCACGGACCCACCGGGCTTTGACTGCCGCGTTCCACGCGGGGAAATAGAACCGGCGCTGTTGGGCCTGGGTCATTTCGATTCCTCCTCAATCGTCTTTCTGAGGCCATCAAAGAAGCTGGTCATCACCGCCGCCGCCGGCCGGCCGGGCGGCGGCTCCGGTGCGGCGGGCCTGCCGCTGGACCGCAGTACCGATGCGCGGTCCGTCTCCTGGGCGGCCTTGGCCGGGGCGGACCGCCGCCGCGATCGCAGCTCCGCCAGATCCTCCTCCATAAAGTCGGCGCTCCCGACGAAGTTGCGGAAGGTCAGGGACCGACAGGGCTTCTGGTTCTTCTGCTTCCACTTCATCCAGCGGATCAGGTCCACCACGTCCGGAGCCCGGATCCCGCGCTTGTACACCTCGAACCACATCCGCTCGCGCGACGGATCCAGAATCCCGGTCATGCCGCTTTCGCGGCAGTAGGCGGCGTGCATCGCGGCGATGGCGTGGTAGGCGTCCAGGCTCATGGGGACTTCCGGAGAATCGAACGGGACATCCGATCTGCTGCCTGGGCCTCGCTGAGGCAGCGGCGCTGAGTTACGGGGTCCAGGCCGGCGAAGGATTCGGGTGTGAGGAGGCTACCCTCCGACACCAACCAGAGAGCGGCCTGCAGGTGACGCCGCCGCTTCTCCAGCGTTTCCCGTGCAGCCCCGAACTGTGTCAGCAATTGGTCGGTGGTGGTCATGGCTAGTTGAGGAACTGGAATTTCCACCCCCGCGGCCGGGCTCCATCCAGCACGGCCTGGGCCTCCGCCCAACGGTCATCCCCGATGACGCACCAGACACCCCAGCTCTTGGCGAGGTGGGACTGGGACTTCCAGGTGCCAATGCCCCCGATCTTGATGCACCGCTCCAGCAGATCTGCCCGGAGCACCTTCGGAACGATCACCGCCACGACGCGCTGCAGCGCATCGCAGTAGATCATCTCCGGGGCCGGCCCGATGTACCCGGTGGGCAAGATCGCAACGACCGGCTTGTCCCCTGGGCAGGCATGCGGCACCTGGCGCTTGATCCGCGGGGTGGCCGCTGGCTTCACCTGGTACTCCGGATGCAGCTTCATGCCGCCCTCCGGTTCTCGGGATTCTCCAGGTCGGGCTCGACGAAGAAGGCGTCCTCCTGGACCACCCGCACACCCATCTCCCGCAGGTCCCCATCGAGCAGCGATTCACGCATCGCCAGGATGGCAGCTTTGTCCACCTCCTGTTTGGTGCGGATGAACCCCGCGTAAGTCGCCGCGCTCTTGAGCTTCTCCAGCACGCGGTCCCAGGTCCACCCCGACAGGGTCTTGAGCGTGGGGTTCCCAACCCGCCAGCCCACCTGGCCGTGCGTCATCTGCAGGGACTTCTTGCCCGCGAACTCCGACGGGTTGGCATCGGCCCATCCCGACAGCAGCTCCGTCTTCTGGGTGAGCTCGGTCTCGATGGCCTCCAGGGGACCGGCGTGCTGTTCCTGAATTCCCTGGATGACGTGGTCCCGCTCCAGCATCCGCTGGTTGCGTTCGATGGTGAGCTGCCGGATCTGGCCGAGAACGTCCTCGGCTTCGCTGCGGGAACGGATGGCGGGGGCGGTGTGCTTGATGCGCTTACTCATGATGGCATGGGGGTTGGTTGTTGGCGGTGTACTCATCGGCGGCGATGCCCATGTCGGGATTGCCGCGGTGAAGCAGGAGCAGGACGCCGCCACCCAGCACGGCGGCGTGGAGCGCCAGCCAGCCGAGGGCGATGAGGAATGCGGGCTCGGTGGCCACGACCACCAGGAGCAGGACCAGAGCTTCCCCGGCCGCAATGCGGCGCCAGATCAACGCGTGCCGGTGGAGGGAAACGATGCTGTCCATGAGGGCGTCGCGCCGGACGTCCAGGCTGGGGATGAGGTAAGATCTCACAGGAGGCCTTCCGCTTTGAGTTCGTTCACCAGATGCCGAGCGCTCACCAGGCAGTCGGACGCCGAGGCATAGCTCCGGCTCGTGCGCTCGTGCATCACCAGATCCTCCTGGCCGGCCGGGAGCAGATCGAAAAACCAGAGGGGCGAATCCCCCTGCTGCGCCACGATGATGGTGAACCGCGGCTGGTATCCTCCGGGCTTGGGTTGCGGCTTGCCGCCGTTCTTAGCGACGAAATCCCGCAGGGCCTTGGTCTTCTTCGCCGATGAGCGGGGGGCGCGATGTTTGGAAGTAGCCATGGCGTTATTCCTCCCCCCTGATTTCCGAGAGTTGCTCGATGGTGAGCGGCTCCTCACCGGCCAGCGTCCGCGCGTCCTGCAGGTCCTCGAACAGGCGGCGGATCCGGCCCGGCTCCCTGGCGATGCCCAGCAGGGTCTTCGCGTGCTTCCGGGCGTCCGCCATGCCGAAGGCCTCGGCGATCTTCAGCACATCCTCCTGGGGCGCGTAGTCCGGCAGCCGCAGCCAGTTCTTTTGTCCCCCGGACCGTCCCTCGAACTGCTCGAAGAAGGCAGCCATCTGAGCCCCGGCCAGCACCTTCTCGAAAGTCGGGGTGATGGACATGATGATCGTGCATCCCGTCTCATCCTGCAGGCGGCGCATGTAGGAGAAGGCGGGCTGCCGGTCCTGCCAGTCGGGTTTGTACAGGTCCTGGCAGTTATCAATGATGAAGCACCGCTCCGCCTTCACCGCCCGCAGCAGGTGTGCCCGCTTCTTGTCCCCGCTGCTCTGGGGACTCATGTCCGCGGCCAGCCGGGTGACGAACTCCCCGACCCCGCCGTTCTCCGGCGCCTCCATCCACCGCACCCGTCCGTGGTTCCGCTGCCGCTCGTACTCCCGGAAGGTCGCCGTCTTCTGGGCGCCCCAGAAGCCGAACAGTGCGCCGGCGACGCGGCGGATCTGGATCTCCTCGGAGCCTTCGGTGATGCGGTAGCGGCGGTGGTGGCGGTAGATGTGCTCGAACGGCTTGTGGCGCGAATAGCCCATGCCGCCATGGACCTGCATGGCGCGGTCGGCGGCGTCGCACACCAGCCGGTTGGCGCGATAGTTCGACATCGCCACCCATTCGCTGAC
>JAFLEG010000028.1:0-6577 GCA_017302195.1 Verrucomicrobiota bacterium | reverse complement strand
GTCATGACGAAGGGCACCTCGCCCCGCAGGGTCTCCGCCCGCGTGTTGGTCTTCAGGGCCTCGATGGCCAGGGCCAGCTTCTCCTGGCTGATCACCGGCGTCTTGATCGGGTCGCCGTTGGCGCCCCGGTTCCACCGGCCGCGCAGGATCTTCGACCAGGTGGTCTTGTCGTGATAGACGCCCAGCGCTTTGAGCTGGTCCACCAGCCGCTCAAAGGAACGGCCGAGAACGTCTCGGGTGTACACCTTGAGCCAGCGGTAGCCGTCTCTCAGTTCGGTGGGTAGGTAGGCAATCTCGCGCTCGATGCTGATGTCATCCCAGCGCGTCTGTAGTTGGTTGTTGTCCATGTGTAATCCCTCCAGGGAAAGTGGTCATGCCAGGGTCTCCTGGCGGCGGCGGGCTGCGGTCAGGCGGGCCAGGCGATTGCCTTGGGCCTCGAACTCCTCAGGGGTCGCGGTCCGGAATGAGTTCACGGCCTTCCGCTTCGGCGTGAGCTCGCGCTCCAGGCGAGTCGGGGCCTGCGGTTCGGCGGTCCGATCTCCGGCGGGCTCGGGCGCCCCGCGTTGGATCACCACCGCGTTGCCCTCTCCGTCCCGTCCCTCGCTGACGGAGAGACCCTGCTGCGCGCCGGCCAGAATGGTGCGGACTTCGCGGCGCAGGGCGGTGCCCGCCTTCTTGCGCATCATCACCGCCAGATCCGGATCGTCGCCGTAGCCCAGGGCGTGCCGTGCATAGCGGGCCGCCTTGTTCACCTGCACCGCCGTCCCGATGACTTCGCCCGCCCGCCGGTCGCGGACGTTCTGCGCGAGCACGATGGTGGCATCCGCCCTGGACGCCATCGGATCGAAGTGGACCCGGACCTTGCAGCCGGAGAACTCCGTCAGCCAATCGCCCGCAAAGTCGAACCGCACGCTGGTCCCCTCCATCACCTGGACCGTGCCGCCCACCGTGTTTCCACGGACCGCCCATTCCCGCATGCAAGGGGCGAACAGCCAGGCGGCCTCCTTGGGCAGCGGGCGCAGGCGCCCGGTCGCCCGCGCCTCCTCCTGCTGTGCCAGCCAGCGCTCCTCCGGCACCCAGGAACCGTACTGCCGCGAATGGATCGGGGTCCGGTTCTTCTCCTGGGTCGCCACCTGCAGCGCTTCGACAGCCTGAGAGAGCATGGGGAAGTGCTGGCGCGGATCGGTAGCACCACGCTGGCAACTGGTGAGCACCCGGTTGGTGGCCTCTTCCTCCCCCTGGAACCGGCCGACCTGTCCGGGCAGGTGAGCCAGCTTGGTCCACAGGGTATTGAAGAGGGCTTCGATGTAGGGCTTCTGGTTCGGGTTCCACGCGACGATCCGTTCCACCCGCAGTTGCTTGAGCATCGCTTCCACCACGTCCGCTTCCCACGCGCCCCGCTCCAGGGAGGCGCGCTGCCAAATCCCGTGCTGCCGGAAGACGGCATGGAACAGGGAGACGATATCCTCCGCCCGGTAGCTGGACCGGGGGCGCATGGTGTAGCTCCAGCCGGGGATGTACCGGCTCGCCCGGTCCAGCGTGACCAGCCACTGGAAGCGGGCCACCTTCACCCCCCAGCGTTCGCTGCAGGGGTCGCCCCCCATCTCCCAGGGGACGCACACCGGGAAGTTCACCGTGGCGTCGTCGGCTTCCAGGATGTCCCCGACCCGGACCGGGCGCTCCTTGCCAGTGCGCTCATCGGTCAGGAACATCGTGGTGCCCGGCGCATTGCGGAGCCCCAGGGCGCCGCGCTTGGGACTCCGGTGCTGCTGCACCATGGCGGGTGCCACCTGCAGTTTGCGGTTCAGGGCCTCCGGCACCATGAGCCCCTGGCGCTCCCGCTCCCGGAAGATCTCGACCTGTTCGGGGGTCAGCTCCCCCGTCCGTGCCATCAGGCGGATTGCTTCGGGCACCGACCCCGCGGTCGCGTTCCGGTTGGTATCCGCCAGGACGTGGGCCCTGGCGGCGGCGGCCTGCTTCGGTGTCAGGTTGGTTTCCTTCTTCGGCTTCCGACCGCACTTGTTGAAGTTGTCGAAGAGGGCGCCGAATCCCCCCGCCATGAAGCTCCTCTCGTACCGATCCAGGGTGGAGCGGCTCGCGCTCATCCCCATGGCCTCAATTGCCTCGGCCGCCTGGTCGGGCGAAAGGCCCGAGGCCTTGAGCTGCTGGTACGACACCACCAGCTCGTGCCGGCGGTACGCCTCCTGGTACTGCCGGGCCGTCTTGCCGGGCGGCGGTGCCATGTTCACCGCCGGCGCCGGCGGAAGGGGAGACGATGCCTCTGCAGGTGTTTCATGATGGCAATCCCGTTCGGCCTGGGCGAATGCCGCGCCGTCGGCCGAATTCCCACCTCCAGGGATCTCCCCCGGCAGCATGCCCGCAGAGGCATCGCAAAGTTCACGCGCACAGCCGGTGTCGTCTCCGGCCAACGGCTTGCCCGCGACGTCAGCCAGCACCGGCGACTCAACGCCGGGCAGTGAGGCAGTGTGGTCGGCAGGCATCTGTGCGCGTGAGAAATCCATGGCGTGACCAGTCGGGGTTCCGGATCAGGCTTCCGACTCGGCGGCTTTGGCGGCGGCGGACTTCGCCTTGCGGACGTGCCGGATCCCAGCGGCGACCGCGTCCAGGACTTCGTCGGGGAGCTTCGCCAGGTTGGTCCGGATCCCGTCCACGACCATGTCCCGGTCCACCTCAGTCCACTTCGCCCAGTGCTTGGCCGGCGCCGTCAGGTTCTTCCAGCCGGCCAGGAAATTGTTGAGGGCGGAATTGCGTGCCGGCTTCTTGGGCTTGCCCTTCGTGGCCATCGCTCCGCCGATCCCCTGCAGCACCGCACCCAGCCCCATCGGTTCCTCGGGGTCCAGGATCCGCTTCTCCCACTCCTTCTTCAGCAGCTTGCCCACCTTCGGCTCCGCGAAGGCGGCGTGGATCCGGCGGGCTTGGCCAAGCAACTCCCTCCCAATGCCCAGCCTCTCGGCCATGTCTTCGACTGAGGGAACGACGGGCAGCTTGCTCTTCCCGCCCGATTGCAGGATCTGCACGCGACGCTCGACGGCGGCCTGGAATGCGGACTCCAGCTTCGGTGCCGCGAGGAAGGCGCGTTGTCCCTTGGTGACGTGGTTCTTTCCGATCAGGCCCTGGATGATCACCAGGGGCACCTCGGCTTCGCTCACCTCAATGCAGGGGATCTCCTCCCAGCCCTCATCCTGAGCGTACCAGTACCGGTGCCGACCATCCACGATCTTGCCCTCGGGCGTGACGTGGATCGGGGCGATGACGCCGGATTCCCGCCAGGCGGTGCGCATGGCGATGTATCTGGGGTCCTTGGAGTCCAGGTGCGGATCGTCGGCAATGGCCGGGTGAATGGTGAGCCCCTCCAGGGGGCGGTAGGTGATGGTGCGTTTGCTGAGGTTCTTCATGGTGGAACGAAAGGGGGGTGAGTCAGCGGCGGCAGCCGGCGGCTTCCGCGAGGACGCGGCGGGTTTCGCGACGGGCCTTGGGCGGCTGGTCCAGGAGGGCGCGGACCGAGGGCGTCGGCGGCGTCGGGGTCACGCCCTGGATCGCGTCGTCCTTGGCCTGGGCGACGTGGAACCAATCCATCCGCCGCGCCTCTGGGGCCGGGACGTAGCGCGTGGATTCATCGGAGCCGCGGAACTGGGACTCCACCTGGGGCGCATCGCGCAGGGCCTCGGCGATGGCGTGGGCGATGGCGGCGGAGGGGAGGACGAATCGGTAGGGACCGAGAGCGAGGATGGTTTTCATGGGTTGCGGGAAGTCGAACTGAGCTGCGGTTGGGGAAAGCGCGCCATGATCCGCTTGAGCTTCGCGATCCACCTCTTGACTGCGACCTGGGTGGAGCGCGGCAGGCGCGAGCGTCCAGGGGGTAGCATCCGCTCGCCTGTTGCGTTGACGGTCCGGCGACGACCGGCAGGCTTCACGGATGAACGACGATTCCGACTTTCAGAATACCCTGCTGGCCGTGGTGGTGGAGCTTGCCGCCCGGCAAGAGGTTGCTTTGCAACAGATCGTTGAGCTGAGGGCACAGCTCGGGAAGCCCGTGGATGCTGCTTTCGAGCAGCAGATGAAGAAGGCTCGCGACGGCTGGTTCGCGGCGCTGGCGCAAGGAAGGGAGCACGCGATGGCGCGGATTCAGGAGGAGTGGATGCGCTGAGACGAGGCCGTGCCTTCACCGGGCACCTCCGCGGCTGGGGCGTCGGGTGGATGGGCGGGGCGGGAGCGGTTCGCCGGGGTCTCTCGGGCCGGCTTCCTGGATCACCACTTCGCCACCGAAGCTGAACTCGCGCTGGTTGATTTCCACGCGGTGCAACAAATCGAGGTGCTGCAATGCGTTGATTCGCGCGGGATGATTCAAAGGGAGAAGTTTGGTGAGAGAATCCAGAAGCGCCCTTCGCTCGCTCAGTGAATCTGGAAGGCGAGAGAGTGCGAAGTCGGAGATGACGGTCCACGGATTCATTGAGGGAGGGTTCTGCTACGAAGGGCGGATTGAATGGCGCGAAAGGTGGGACGGTATTGATGAGGCTTCTTCGCCGCGCGATACAAAGTGGCTCGATCCCGGCCGAGACTTTTCGCCAGTCCCGACACGCCCCGGAAACCGTTAAGTCCGGCGAGCAACCTCAGATTCTTCGCGTTGATCTCCAGCGTCCGCATTTGGTGAGTGAATGGCTACACTCTGTGACCAAGCATTGCAAGCGATAATGTTCACCCAGTGAGTTTCTGTAAGAAAGTTCTGTTGGCGAGCGTTACTGCCCGGAGATCCTTAGAGGGTGAACGCGGAGAATGTGGAATTTCGCAGGCTCTTGGCAGCCTCCGGGTGGCGACAGGCTAGGGCTGCCGAAGCGCTTGGACTTTCAACAGGCACGGTCAGCCAGTACGTGAGCGACAAGACTGTTCCCAGCATCACGGTGCTTCGCCTGTTCGGTGCCCTAATTGGAGAACGGCTCCGGTTGCCTGGTGAATCACCTGCACCGGCAGGGACGCCATTCGTACTCGAACCTTGGGAAGAGGATCTGGTAGAGGCCCTGCGTGGCATTCCGGCCGGGCGAAGGAAGCACGTCGCCGAGTCAATCCGTACAGTTGTCACTGCATACGACGGACTTGTGAACAAGTCCCCCTTGAAGCACCCAGTTGACGAAGGCAAAGGCAGGGATCCCGTTCTGGAGGAGCTACAAAGGAAAGCCGACGAGACGGCCCGTTTGTGGGCCACCCCGCCGAGGCTCCGAAAGCTCCCCGGACGGCAATCCAACAATGCAAAGCCTTCCTGATGTCTGCGCTCACTGTTTGCTGCGTTCCAGCTCTGCTTTTGAACAAACCTCGGACCTTCCTGCCTGGATCCTGGATTCAGAGGGCCGGGTGGTGTGGGTGTCGGAACAGTGGGCTCAGGAATGGCAGCCGGAGGATTCTTGCGGGCTTCGGTGGCTGGAGTTCGTGCACGCCGACGATGTTTCGGCGGTGATGGATTGGATCCAGGGAGGGCACCAAGGGGCCGTGCGTTTCCGCATGCTTCGTCCTGGAGCTTGGGAATCTGAGTGGATCTCAATTGCTGCGGCCCGGTCGCCAATGGTCACTGGGTGCTCCCTCGTCCATGCCACCATCAGCAGGGTGCGAGAAATGGAAGCCTGACTGCGGGCGTGTGATTTCCGCCGCGGATACCGCAGAAGCCGCAGAGCCGGACGACAGATAGGAAAACCTGCGCTCACCCTGTGAGCGCATGTTGGACACGGAACGAACGCGGCGAGAGCTGCCCGCCCCCACAGGGCCGGGTTCCGGTATCCAATTCTCCCTTTCGGGCGTGACTGGTCCTCGTGGCCTCGTCGTCCAACGTGCCCGTTCCTCCAGCCGGTCACGCCCACTTCTTCCAGAGCATAAGCCACTCAGTGGCGTATGCTCCCTTCCCAACCCCAACCGAGCCCCGTTCGGAGGCTCCTGCCTGCCCATGAATCGTTACCGCCACGCTCTGTTCTTCGGCTTCGTCTGCGCGTTGCCGTTCCTTCTACTCGCCACCATTGCCTTCGCCCAGGGCGATCCTGCGGGAGGCCCGCCCATCGTGGTGCCCGCGGACCCAGCGCTGTCCATGCAGGTGGCAATCACCGAGGGCGGGGAGCCGGTCATCGTCACCACGAATCCGCTCACCCCGCCGGACTCGGGCGCCCAGGTGGGCGTATTCATTGCGAAGCTGGTCCTGCAGTACCCGTGGATCGCGGCGCTCATCGCCTTCATCGGGACCAATCGGGTGTGGGCGAAGCTGGCACAAGTGGCGATTCGCAACTGGGTGGCGTCCACGCCGAGCAAAGCCGACGACCAGTTCCTGGACCGGGTCGAGCAGAGCTGGTGGTACAGCGCGCTGGGATTCCTCGTGGACTACCTGACGTCCATCAAGCTCCCGCCCCAGAAGGCATCGAAGTCGAACGGGGGATTCCCTGGGGGCGGTGCTGCACTTGGCCTGGTCCTGTGCATCGGCCTGATGGGCTGCCAATCGGATCCGGAGACGCGGGCGTTCAAGACCATCGCGAGCGTCCAGGCCACGGTGAAGACGTCCATGGCCGCCTGGGCGGATCACGTC
>JAFLEG010000279.1 GCA_017302195.1 Verrucomicrobiota bacterium | reverse complement strand
CCTTCCTCCCCCAGAGCCGCACATGCGGAAGGCCCCGATACAGGATGGCGTGATAAAGCCCGCGGGGAAGCAACCGACGCAGGAGGGCGAACAGGTGGGCATCGGGAGTGGCATACACCCGGAGGGGCGGATGGCGTCGGCGCAGGGTGCGTTCGACGCAGCAGGCGATCCGCTCGGGTGTGGCCCAGGCACGTTCCATCATCCGCTCGATGAAGCTGGCCATCTGATGGTAGTGTTCATGATAGGGGTCATCCGCAGCCATGGCGCTGTGGAAACTCCGGGCCGTGAACCGGGTACCGCGGAAGGAATCGGACCGGATGAACCCCGGCTCAATCAGCGAGACGCGGACATTCCACGGGCGCACCTCATACCACAGGGCCTCGGTGGCGCCTTCGAGGGCGAACTTGGCGGCGCTGTAGAGGGACATGGTGGGCATCGCCATCATGCCCCCGACCGAAGAAACATTGAGGATCCGTCCGGAACGCCGCGCCCGCATCCCGGGGAGCGCCAGCCGGATCAGTTCCATCGGAGCCCGGACATTGACCTCCATGATCTCCTCCCATGCCGGACCCTCCCAATGCTCGACCACCGTCCGGTAAGCGATGCCGGCATTGTTGATCAACACGTCCACGCCACCCCAGGAGGCATCCGCCTCGCTGATCAGCGCCTCGCGTTCCGCCGCCACCGCCACGTCGAGACGGCGCAACCGCAGGTCGTCCGACTCCCGAATCCCAAGACGGTCGAACCGCCCAAAGGAGTCCGCACGGGCCGTGAGCACCAGCCGGCAGGGGGTCGGGACCAAACGGCGGGCGATGGCCAGGCCCAACCCGGTGCTGGCCCCGGTCAGCACCACCAGGGGCCGCGACGAGGCGTTCATGGATGGGGGCGGAGGGGATTCTTTTGAAGGCTTCTTCCAAAGAAGGAAGGCCGTCAAGCAGAGCCCCCTCCCTTCCGGACACCGGATGCCATTTTTTCCTTTGCAGCCTCCGGAGCCCCCGGGAGCCTGACAGCCCATGAAGTACATCTTTGTCACGGGCGGCGTGGTCAGTTCCCTGGGCAAGGGCCTGACCGCGGCGTCCCTGGGCACCCTGCTGGAAAACCGGGGGCTCAAGGTGACCCTCCAGAAGTTCGACCCATATCTGAATGTGGATCCGGGCACGATGAGCCCCTACCAGCATGGCGAGGTGTACGTGCTCGACGATGGCGCGGAAACGGATCTGGACCTGGGGCATTACGAACGATTCACCAGCACCCAGCTCAGCCGGCGGAATTCCACCACCAGCGGACAGGTCTATCAGCAGGTGCTCGATAACGAGCGCGAGGGGGTGTACCTGGGCAAGACCGTCCAGGTGATTCCGCACGTCACCGATGAGATCCAGCGCCGGATCACCCTCCTGGCCGACCAGGCGAAGGCGGACGTCATCATCACCGAGATCGGCGGCACGGTCGGCGACATCGAGGGCCTGCCCTTCCTCGAGGCCATCCGCGAGTTCGCCCTGGATGTCGGCCAGCACAACGTTTGCTTCATCCACGTCACCTACGTGCCGTTCATCAAGGCCGCCGGGGAGCTGAAGACCAAGCCCACCCAGCAGAGCGTGGCCAAGCTGCGCGAGATCGGCCTTGCGCCGCACCTGCTCGTCTGCCGCTGCGAACAGCCCCTGAACAAGGAGATCCGCCAAAAGCTGAGCCTGTTCTGCAATGTGCCCTTCGAGGCGGTGATCGAGGAGAAGGATGTGGACCACTCGATCTATGAGGTGCCCCTGATGCTGCAGCGGGAGCGGATGGACGACCTCGTGTGCCGGCATCTGCACCTCGACGTTCCCGCGGCCAACATGTCACACTGGCAGGACATCCTGCGGCGCCTCATCGCACCGCAGCACCGCGTGCGGATCGGGGTCGTCGGCAAGTACATCGAACTTCAGGATGCCTACAAGTCGGTGTACGAGGCGCTGAAGCACGGCGGGGTGGCCAACGATTGCGGCGTGCAGATCGAGCACATCGAGGCGGAGGAGGTGGAAAAGCCCGGCGGCGAGAAGCTGTTCCGCGACCTCGGCGGGATCCTGGTGCCCGGGGGGTTCGGCGAGCGCGGCATTGAGGGGAAGATCAAGGCCGCCCAGTTCGCCCGGGAGACCAAGCTGCCCTATCTCGGACTCTGCCTCGGCATGCAGATCGCCACCATCGAGTTCGCCCGAAACGTCCTCGGTCTGGCCGGCGCGCATTCCACCGAGTTCGACCTCCATACCCCGCATCCGGTCATCCACCTCCAGGAGACCCAGCGCCACGTGAAACGCAAGGGAGGGTCCATGCGGCTGGGAGCACAGGAATGCCAGCTCCAGATGGGCTCCCTCGCCCAGCGCCTTTACGGGGCCTTCACCGTCAGCGAGCGGCACCGGCACCGCTACGAGTTCAACAACGCCTACCGCCGGCAGTTCGAGGCGGCCGGCTTCAGCATCTGCGGGACCACCCCCGACAACCAGTTGGTCGAGGTCATTGAAATCCCGGACCACCCGTTCTTCATCGCTTCACAGTTCCATCCGGAGTTCCTGAGCAAGCCCAACAAGCCGCACCCCCTGTTCCGCGGCTTCATCGCCGCCGCCCACGAGCGGATGCACCACAAGCCCCTCTGACCGGCGGCGAAATCTCCTTCCCAGGCTGGAAACTCAGTTCACCGATCCGGAACCCTTCACATCCACACAGGTGACCTCGCCCTTGACGTTGCGGACATAAACCCGGCCATTGGAAAGCACCGGGGCACTCCACACCTTGCCACCGGTCACCTGGGCCCGTGCCAGCTCGCGGTAGGAATCGGGACGGGCGGCGACGACAATCAACTCCCCGTTACCGGCGATCCAGATCACCTTGCCGTCAGCCACCATCAGGTTGCCCATGGAGGCCTGGGGGGAACTCCAGCGGACCTCCCCGGTCTTGGCGTCCAGGCAACGGAGGAAGCTCGGCTCATCCCCGTTGCCGGTGACGCCATAGATGTGGCCGTCGAGGTACACCGGCGTGGACAACTGGCTCGCCAGCTCCCGGGTCTGCCAGGCCTTCTCCAGCCGCCCGGCCGCGGTCCGGATGAGGGCGACCGACGCACCCGTACCGGGCTTGTCCAGGAATTTATAGCCGCTGGTGATCAGCAGGTCGCCTCCCGCCAAGACCGGATCCGGAGCATTGACGTCGTACATCGTCTCCCACGGGAACTGTCCGAGGGCGCTGCCCGAACCCGGATCCACCACCACCAGGTGCTTCGCGGCAAACACCGCCAGGGCGCGACGTCCTGCGAAGGTCATGGGCACCATGCTGGAATAGCCGGACGCTGCGGTGCCCGAGACCCAGACCTTGTCGCCCGTGCGGCGGTTCAATGCGATGCCATGGGAGCCGGCGTTGAAATATGCGACCTCACCCTCCACCAGGGCGGATCCCGCAAACCCCCACTCCGGATCGGACAGCCCGAACTCCCGCTTCGCATGCCTGCGCCAGATCTCACGCCCGGAGGCTGCGTCCAGGCAAAAGACCTCGCCCTGTTTGCTGATCCAATACACCTGACCACCGGAAACCGTGGGCGTCGCACTCGGCCCTCCCTCGTAGTATTTTGGATCCAGCTTCTGCGGGTAGGCAAACGTCCAGATCTCGGAACCGCTCCCCGCGTCGAAACAGTACAGCGTGTCGGCATTCGCAGCATTGCCAAGGGTGTACACACGCCCGGCGGCAACGGTCATCGAGGAATAGCCGGTGCCCACGGACTTTTTCCAAAGCGTCTTGGGCTGCCCGCCGGGCCATGGGCCCAGCCAGTTCTTCTCTGCCGAGACGCCGTCATGATTGGGGCCCCGAAACATCGGCCAGTCGTCAGCCACTGCCAATCCAAAGGCCAGCATCAGCGTCGGGATACGGGGAAGACTGAGCACCATGGCGGCAGCCTATCGCCAGAGACCCTCCAGTCAATTGGCGCGGAGGACAGCGGGTCAGCTCAGGTCCACCGGATCCACATCAATCCCCAGCTTCACATCCTCGGGCAACGTCAGTTCCCCCTCCACGGCGGCCAGTTCCTGGCTGAGACGGGCCATCGCCCGCGTGCGCAGCAGGATCTGGTGGCGGTAGAAGGCCTCCGCCCGCGCCAGCGGCGCCGGGGCGGGTCCTGCCAGGATCAGGTCCTTCCATCCGGATAGCCGGTCAGAAAGCGTCCGGGCCAGATGCTCTGCGGCAAACTTGACCTTGTCGTCGTTGCGGCCTTTCAGCGTGAGGAGTGCGACCCGGGCGAGCGGCGGATACCGGAGCTGCTGGCGAAACTCCATCTCCTGGTCATAGAATCCCTCGTAGTCGTGACGGCGGGCAAACTGGATGGCGGGATGGAAGGGCGTGAACGTCTGGACAAACACCTCGCCCTCCACGTCGCCCCGGCCGGCGCGCCCGCTCACCTGGGTCAGCAACTGGAAGGTCCGCTCGCCGGCCCGAAAATCGGGCAGATGCAGCGCGAGATCCGCATGGATGATTCCCACCAGGGTCACATTGGGGAAGTGCAGCCCCTTGGCGATCATCTGGGTGCCCACCAGCACATCAATGCGTCCCGTGCGAAACTCGGTCAGCACCCGCCGGTAGTCCTCCTTGCGCTTCAGGGTGTCGGTGTCCATGCGCGACACCCGCGCCTTCGGAAACAGCGCATGGAGTGCGTCCTCCACCCGCTCGGTTCCCAGCCCGGAATAGCGGATCCTGGGATTCGCACACTGAGGACATTGGCCGGGGACCGCCGCCGCATGGCCGCAGATGTGGCACCGAATTTCCTGGGCGCGGCGATGGAAAGTCAGCGACACGCTGCAATGGGGGCATCCCGCCACGTAGCCGCAGGACTCGCATTGGAGGGAGGAGGAAAAACCGCGCCGGTTCAGGAAGAGGATGGTCTGTTCGCTCCGTTCCAGGCGCTGCTGGATCGCCTCCCGGAGGGGAACCGAGAATATCGAAGGACCCCCGCCTCGCTCCGGGCGTCGCTCCAGCCTCAGGTCCACGATTCGGACCACGGGAAGACGCGTGTCCGTCACGCGGTGGCGGAGTTCCAGCAGCCGATACTTGTCGCGCTTCGCGTTGAAGTAGCTTTCCAGGGAGGGGGTCGCCGAACCCAGGATCACCGTGGCACCCTCGCGCTGCCCCCGCACCACGGCGACATCCCGGGCGTGGTAGCGGGGGGCCTCCTCCTGCTTGTAGGAGGACTCGTGCTCCTCATCCACGATGATCACGCCCAGCGGGTCCACCGGCGCAAAGACCGCCGACCGCGCCCCAATCGCAATGCGGGCCCGTCCCTGGCGGATCTTGTGCCATTCGTCATGACGCTCCCCGGCGCTCAATTGCGAATGCAGCACGGCCACCAGGGTCCGGTTGGGCCCGCTGGAAAAGCGGGCCTTGAACCGTTCCACCGTCTGGGGGGTCAGCGAGATCTCCGGAACCAGCACGATGCCGCCCCGGCCCTGCGCGAGTGCAAGTTCGAGGGCCTGCAGATAGATCTCGGTCTTGCCCGAGCCGGTGACCCCGTGCAGCAGAAAGGTGCGGGAAGACTCGGCGCCGGAACCTGCAGCCGGGGCCTCGGAGGGGCCCATGGCCCCGCGAATCGCCTCCAGTGCGGACGCCTGCTCCGCATTGAGCACCAGCGGGGTGGTGGGCAGGAAACGTTCATGTGCGTAGGGGTCCCGCTCCTCGCGGCGGGGCGCCAGGATGAGATATCCCTTGTCCTCCAGCTTTCGGACGGTTTCTGCGGTGGTCTCCCCCAGCCGCACCAACTCCTGCAACGGCAGTTCGCGCCATTCCTCGAGGATGTTCCACACCGCCTGCTGCCGCGTCGTCAGTGCCGGTCCGCCGTCGCGTTCGGGCGGCAGGGCGTAGGCATACAGCCGTTCCCTCCACTGGGCCTCCTCCTTGCGCACGGCCTCCGGCAACACGCTCTTGAGGGCGGCCTCCACGGAACAGCAGTAATACCCGGCCATCCAGCGGGCGAGCTCCAGAACATTCCGGGTGAGCAGACTCTGCTCCCCAATAACCTTCTCGATGGATTTGAGCGATGCATGCTCCGAGGTCGCCGCCAGTGAGACCACCACGCCCAGCCGGGACCCGGCCCCAAAGGGCACCCGGACCCGGGCGCCCACCTCCACACGATGCGCCAGCGCTTCAGGAATCTGGTAATCAAACTCCCGGCGTAGCGCGAGATCGAGGACGACGCGCGCGATCTGGTGACGCGCGTGGGCACGGGCACGTTCGTCTTCCGCGCCGACGCGGGCATCCGGCCGGTGCCGCACGCCGGGCTGGAGATCGCGGTGGGCTACACGCTGCTCT
>JAFLEG010000278.1 GCA_017302195.1 Verrucomicrobiota bacterium | reverse complement strand
CCGGCGAGAACAACGGCGTGCCGCAGGGATTCCGCCGGCTGGTCAGTGAGACCGTGCCCGACCTCTGGATCACCGTGCTGCCGGTTTCCAAGGGGACGAACAACTGATAACTGTCACATGCTAAACTCATGAAGCATGGAACCCTCATCCAATCCCCTCAAACCGAGATCTCGAACTGCCGCAACCAGACGGTCGGAGAAGACCAGGTCTCCCCCAATCAAAGTCTTCAGCACATCAAACTCCTGAACCACATCCCGCAAATCCAACCTTGGGACAAAACCCTGAACAATTGAAGTTCCATAAGTGCGATAACATTTGGGACAAGCCGAATACCCTGTAGCCATGATACTGCAGCCAACGGCTGGAACAACCAACTGCACGAAATCCGCATTCTGAGCATGCTTACCCGACGCCGGGCACTCAACATAGTCCAAGGAAACACCGTTCCGACGCAGCCCCTCCAGTGCACTCCGGCGCAAGAACACATCCATCGATACCATGAGGATTTCAAAGTCAAATTTAGGGAGGGATGTGACGGCAATGCCTATCGGCCCGAAATAAGCTCCTGGTCCAATGGGGCCTGGCACGAGCGACCGAAGCCGCGCCACAAGACCCACGGTGTCCTGGTCATCTTGTCGATCAAGGGATTTGGCACCTCGCTTCAATATCGCCACCTCTGCCTTTGTTAAGCTGGAAGCTATTTTCAATTGCGGGTACCCAAGATGGTAGGCGGCACCTTTGTCAGACTCGCAAACCTCACAAGGGTACTTGGGCACTCTGAGGGAGAATCTAACGCGGGAAATCGCACTCCCACGAACCGTGGCTCCACTATAGAAATACTTACCAATGCGTTTCATTGCTCGAGTTCAATTTTCGCCATAGACCAGTCAAGGTTCTCGAATCGAAATTAGGAACGAAGCCGTCCATCTCGACAACTTCCTCCGACTACTCGCCAGGAACGAAGCGATTCGCCGATTCGGTCGATACCACAAATCTAGGGCCGTGGTGAACTGGATTTGACATCCATGTGGCAGGCACCGGATGACCGTCCACCGTCGCTCACGGCAGAGGGCGCACCCGTAGGAACCCTACATCGCCATCGCGTTCGGGAGCTTCAAGCCAGCCGGGATTCCCGAGGGCGTTGGTGGCGAAGGCGGTCCAGATGTTCAGATCCGGGCTGTGCTCCCAGGCAAAGTGCGCCGGGACGGTACCGGTGGCGCGCAACCGCAACGGGGGGCTGCTTTCAGGCTGCGCGATGACCCGGAGGCCGGGCTCGTGCCAGATGCCCAAACCCAGGGATTCCACTTCCGAGTACGTGGCCCGTTGTCCGGCGAGGTGCAGGTCATTGCCGAGCCACACGCATCCCGTGATGGCGTTGGGATCGGTGGATGTCCAACCGGCAGGCGGCTCCCAATGGTCCCCGCGCCAGAACCACAACGGAACCGTCCCGGGCAACCGGGGTCTGCCGACAGCCGCAACAACCCCGTCGTCGCTCACACTGAGATCCTCCAGTTCCTGCAGCGGAACCATGCCCAGGGGTACCGCGGCGGAACCATCCCAGGTCCAGATGGAGTGATTGATCCCGGAGTACAGCCCAAGATACAGACGCCCCGGCGCGGAGCTCAGAATCCGCACCGGAAGGGGGAGTGATGCCGGAGAGGACCACGACGCGCCGTTCCAAACGACGAGATTGGAGCGGAGAATCCCACCGATCCGCACGGCATCACAGCCGACCGCCAGGGTGTTCCCATGCCATTCGAGTGCGTGGATGCGGCCCGCCCCAGCGGTAGGATCCGACAACTCGCCGGCTTTTTGCCAGGAGGACTGCCCCTCACGCCCCTCCCAGATCCACACCTCCGACAGTGCCGAGGAGCCCGGACCGGCAATGGCGATGCGCTTTCCCGTGTCAGCCAGGTGGGTGATTCGAGTCAAAGGTGTCGCCGGTGTTGCCGCCTCCCACTGCAAGCCGTTCAATCGAGAAAGGACCGTGGCGGTCAGGACCTGGCTCCAAACGGCCGGGAGACAGGCGATTTCACCGATCCGGGGCAGCGTCCGGACAATCTGGAGCGTCCCCAATTCGGGATGGGAGGCACCCGTGGTCTGCCGGAATGCCCAGCCGTCGTGGAACATGGGATGGGTCATCGCCGAACTGGTCGTCAGCCCGGGGAAGACCACGCCCTGCGCTGTCCGCGCAACCCACCGGGAGGTGAGGTACGGGGAGATCCCGCCGGAAATCGGGGACCATTCGGTCCCATCCCAGTGCCAGAGCACCGGGGTATTGTCGAACTGCGCCGCCCGGAGCGTTGGAGCGCTGATGAGGAACATCTCGCGGCCGCGGCAGGTCAGGGCGTACGCCGGGGATCGGGCGCCCGGCCCCAACTCCGACCTCCATTGGGAGTCGTTCAAGGTGACGACGTTCGCGGAATTGGGCAGCGGCTGGTTGGGTAACTGCAGGGTTCCGGTGAGGACCAACCGGCCGTCTGAAAAGTCCACCGCCGTGCAGGAGCCTGTGATGGGGTCCGTCGTCACGGATTCCCACTGGCCGTCCCGCCAACGGGCGACCACGGCAAGCTCCCGGCCGTTTACCGATCCAAAAGCCCCGGCCGCGTACAGTGCATCCTCATGCCAGCGCAGCGCAACGATCTGGGGCGGCGTGATCCCATTGCTCCCGAACGTGCCGAGGGACTCCCACCCGGATCCGTTCCATCGCAGCACCCGGTCGCCGCTGGCGGCGAAAACGTCCGCCCCGGATGCCGCGAGCGCCGTGACCACCAGCGGACCGGCCAGTTCGTCGCCCATCGGATGCCACGTCTCCGTGGCCAGATCCCATCGCGCAATATTGGTCACCGCGAGGGAGCCGGCATTCGTGAAGCTGCCCCCGACGTAGAGGGAGCCCCCAAAGCCGGCCATGCACCGCACCGACAAGGGGCGCATCCCGATCCCGTCCCCGAGGGGATGCCACTGCGTGCCGTCCAAGCGCGCCACGCCCATCCGGGGCTCGCCATTGATCTGCGTAAAGCCGCCTCCCGCGAACAGTTGTCCAGCCAGCGGCACCAGGATCTCGATGGGGCCGCCATTGGTAACCAGTGTTTCCCAGCGACGGCCATCCCATCGGGCCATTTCCGGGAAGTCCCAGGCGACCGCCCCAAGGTCCCGTCCGGAGACATACAGGCGCCCCGCGTCGTCGAGGGCCAACGCCGAGCGGCCGTTATTGCTGAGCCCGATCCGCCACAGGCGCCCGTCAAAGTAGCCGGTCTCGGCAGGATCATGCGATGGGGTCGGCTCCGCAGCCGTGGCGTGGAGGCAGGTGACGATCAGGAGCAGGAAGGGGATTGGGGTCTTCCAAGGGTGCATGAGTTGCCCAAAGAGACCGAACCCCGCGTCAATTCACAAAGGAAAGTTGCATGATGCGCCCGCTGCCCGGGTCTTTAACGAGCCATGGACCATCCGCAACCCCGCCGCCAGCAGTCCAAAAAACACTTCGGTCCTTACCGCCCCGGGATCGAGGTCCCGCCGTGATGCCTCCGCGCGCGTACGGCTTGGCAGAGCCTCGCCCCACCAAGCCCTGGGGAGCGCTACTGGCCGCCGCCAGGCGGAGTCTTCACCTCGATGACGTCGTGGGGGGAGGCCTCGCGCATGCCGGCGGCGGTCACCCGGATATAGCGGGCGCGCTGGCGCAACTGGGGAAGATCCGGCGCGCCCAGATAGCCGAGCCCCGACTGCAGGCCGCCCACGAGGGAGTTGAGCACCTGGTCCACGGGCGGGGACGCCTCCTTCAGCGCCTCGATGCCCTCGGCCGCCACCTTGCGGGTGGTATCGGCGGTGGTGTGGCCGTAGCGGGCCGCCGAACCGGCCTTCATCGCCGCCATGCTGCCCATGCCCCGGTACTGTTTGTAGAGCTTGCCGCTGATCTCGATGATCTGGCCCGGGGCCTCGGGACAGCCGGCAAAGAGTCCGCCGCACACCACGGCATCCGCCAGGGTCAGGGCCTTGACCATGTCGCCGGACTTGGTGATGCCGCCATCGGCCAACACCGTCACCCGCAGCTTCCGGGCGGCGCGGGTGGCCAGATACAGCGCGGTGAGCTGGGGAACCCCCACGCCCGCGACGATGCGCGTCGTGCAGATGGAGCCCGGCCCCTGCCCCACCTTGATCACCGAGGCGCCGCAGCCGGCGAGGTACTCCACCCCGTCACCGCTCGTGACGTTGCCGGCGATGATCGGCAGCCGGGGGAAGGCGTCGCGGAGCAGCCGGACGCTGTCGCCCACCCCGCGGCTGTGCCCGTGGGCGGTGGAGACGGCCACGGCATCCACCCCCCGGTCCACCAGGGTGCCGACATGGCCCACGATCCGGTCACGGTCCAGGGTGCCATCGTCACGGCGGGGTGTGGACACCGCCGCCCCGCACAGCAGGCGGAACTGGGGGTCGCGCGACGGCTTCAGCCGGGCACCCTGCTCCTGCGTGATGCGCTCCACATCGCTCATGGTGAAGAGACCGCGCAGGCGGTCCTCGTCGTCCACCACCAGCAGCTTGTGGATGCCCGGGTTCTCGGTGAAGAAGCGGTCAGCCCGCCCGATGGGATCGCTGCCCAGTTCCCGCTCGTGGATGGTGCGCACCTCGGCGCGCGGCGTCAGCGCCTCGCTCACCCGGCGCTTCGCGTAGCGTGGACGCACCACATGCCCGGGCAGCAGGCCCAGGAGGCGGTTGGCGGTGTCCACCACCGGGAAGGTGCTGAAGGAAAACTTCTTCTTCTCAATCAGGGCGAGCACGTCGCCGATGTGCTGGTCGGCCTGGACCTTGATGGGTTCCTGGATCAGTCCATGCACATGGTTCTTCACCCGGCTGACCTCGGACAACTGGTCCCTCTCGGACATGTTGTAGTGGATCAAGCCCAGGCCGCCATTGAGCGCCATGGCGATGGCCATGCGGGATTCGGTCACGGTGTCCATGTCGGCGGACACCACCGGCACGTGCAGCTCCAGTCCCTCCGCCAGCCGGGTGTCGAGCTGGGTGTCGCGCGGCAGGACGTCGGAGTAGCGCGTGGCGAGCGTGACGTCGTCGTAGGTCAGGGCCACCCCGGCATGGGCCGGGAAGAAGCGGTCGGCGGGGAGGTAGAAATCTGCGTCGGCTTCCGGGGCCGCCACATTCGGCAGAGATTCCATGGGCCAGTCTCCGGGACGCCCCGCCCCGCTGGCAAGCGGGGAATCGGGAGCGAACTCCTGACGGGCGGACTGGGGCGCAGCGGCATCAAGCGGCGACGCGTGGGAAGGCGGCCTTACCCGGGTTTGGATGCCCCGCCCCGCCCCAGGCAGCGGCCGGCTCCTGTTCGTTGCGTGCGGCGGGCACGTTGGCGTGCGGTACCAGATCCATCGGCTCTCCATGGTCCAGCGCCCCGGCGCAGAGGCCGAAGAACTCCTCCCGCGTGGTCGCCCGCCGGATGCGGTGCAGAAACCCGGCCGCCGCCGCCGCATCCGGACCGACGGCCTGGCCGATGAAGTTCAGGTACCGCTTCATCTGCTCGACCTGGAGCCGTTCCCGGGAATCCGGCGGCTCGGTGGCCTCCCACAGCGCGTGAATGTACTCCAGCACCTCCCGCCCCGTCGGCCGGGGTGGCGGCCCGCCGCCCAGGGCGGCCCGGATCTGGGCAAAGAGCCAGGGATTGCGGATGCAGCCGCGGCCGATCATCAGGCCGCGGGCCCCGGTGATCTCCAGGACCGAACGCGCCCGCGGGACGGAGTCCACGTTGCCGTTGGCCAGCACCGGACACCGCAGCGCCTGTACGGCCGTGCGGATGTGGTCGTAGTGGACTTCGCCGCGGTACATCTCGGACACCGTGCGGCCGTGGACGGTCAGCAGGTCGAGGGAATGCCGGGCGAAGATCGGCAGGAGGTCCTCGAACACGCGCGGACTGTCGAAGCCCAGGCGCGTCTTGACCGTGAACTTCACCCCGCGCTGCCCGACGGCGTCCCGCAACGCCCCCAGCACCGCATCCACCCGCTTCGGCTCGCGGAGCAGTCCGCCGCCGGCGCACTTGCGATAGACCACCGGCGCCGGGCAGCCGAGGTTCAGGTCAATGGCCGCCACCGGATGCTGCTGCAGCTCGTGCGCCGCCCGCGCCAGGGCCTCCGGATCGTTGCCGATCAACTGGGCGATGCAGGGGCGTCCGGTCGGATTCTCCGTGATGCTGCGCAGGATCCATTTCTCCGGACGCCAGGTCGCCGTCACGCGGAAGTACTCGGTCCAATAGACGTCCGGCCCGCCGTACCGGGACAGCAGTCTCCAGAAGGGCAGGTCGGTCACGTCCTGCATCGGCGCCAGC
>JAFLEG010000277.1 GCA_017302195.1 Verrucomicrobiota bacterium | reverse complement strand
CGTCATCCTTTCCAGCGTGAACTGCTCGGCCTCGGTGTCGAAGTACGTGGCGGAGCGGTTCCGCGGACCGGACTTCGTCCGCGACTTCCCCGGCGTGGACGGTGTTGTGGCCTTCACCCACAAGAGCGGGTGCGCCATGCCCGACGATGAGCCGACCCGCCAGTTGCAGCGCGTGCTGGCCGGAATCGCCCGGCATCCCAACATCACCGGATACGTCCTCATCGGACTCGGCTGCGAAGTCAACCAGGTGGAGCGTCTGGTGAAGGACTTTCAGCTCGGGCCTGGAGATCCGGCGGCGGTGCCATCCGCCGTCATGAACATCCAGACCCAGGGGGGCATCGCCCGGACCATCGAGGCGGGCGTGACCGCGGTGCGGCAGCTCCTGCCACAGGCCGCCGCATTGCGGCGGGTGGCCCTTCCGGTCTCCAAGCTGGTTCTGGCCATGAACTGCGGCGGCTCGGACGGCGCCAGCGGCATCACCGCCAACCCGGCCTTGGGCGTGGCCAGCGACCTGCTGGTGCAGCACGGCGGCGCCAGTGTCCTGGCCGAGACCCCGGAAATCTACGGCGCCGAGCATCTGCTCACCCGCCGGGCGGTGCGGCCCGAGGTCGGGGAACAGCTCCTGGCGCGGATCCGCTGGTGGGAAGACCACGCACGCCAACATGGCGCCTCCATAGACAACAACCCGAGCGTGGGCAACAAGGCCGGCGGCCTCACCACCATCTACGAGAAGAGCCTGGGCGCCCTGGCCAAGGGCGGACAGGCGCCCCTGTCGGCGGTGTACCGCTACGCGGAGCCGATCCGCGACCCCGGGCTCTCCTTCATGGACACCCCGGGGTTCGATCCGGTGAGCATGACCGGACTGGTCTGCGGCGGCTGCAACGTGGGCGTGTTCACCACCGGCCGGGGCAGCGTCTATGGCTGCAAGCCCATGCCCTGCCTCAAGGTCGCCACCAACACCACCCTGTTTGACTGGATGCGCGACGACATGGACCTCAACGCCGGCACCATCCTCGACGGCACCGAGACGGTGGAGGAGGTCGGCCATCGGATCTTCGAGGCCATCCTCGCCACCGCCGGCGGGGAGCGGACCCGGAGCGAGGCCCAGGGCATCGGCGACGAGGAATTCGCCCCCTGGATCCTGGGACCCACGCTCTGAGTCCCACGGTGCGCCAAGCGTTGCTGGATGATTCCGGCAACCCGTGCCATCCTGCCGGCATGACGTCCGATGTTCGTCGGCCCCTGCTCGGCGCGCTGCTCTGCCTGCAGGCCGCGGCCGGAAAGTTCCGCTGCGCCGGTGGCCAGCTCGACCTGTTTGCTTCAATCCCTTCGCCCCCGTGACGTTTCCAGGATGGGCCCGTGTGGACTGGGCACTGATTTATGCGATGTCGGAATGGGCCATCCGCATCGTGATGCTGGGCTATGTCCCCCAGCGCCGCACTCCCGCCGCGGCGCGCACCTGGCTGCTGCTGATCTTCTTCTTCCCCTGGGGCGGCCTGCTGCTCTACCTGGTGCTCGGACGCCTCCACCTGCCCAAGCGCCGCCGGGAAATGCTGGGCGAACTCTCGGACCGCGTCAGGGAGGCAGCCGCGCATCTGCCTCCAGGAATCCGGGCGCCCCTGCAGTCCCTGCCCTTCGAGGCAGCGGATGCCGCCCGGCTGGCCGAGAATCTGACCTCCTTTCCCATGCTAGCCGGGAATCAGGTGGAACTGCTCGACGACTACATCGGATCGCTCGAACGCCTCGCCGCCGACATGGATGCCGCCACCGGGCGCATTCACCTGCTCTACTACATCTACGGCGACGATGACGTGGCGGCGGTGATTACCCGGGCGCTGGAGCGCGCCGTCCGACGCGGGGTGGTGTGCCGGGTGCTGCTTGATGGCGTGGGATCGAAGCGGGCGCTGCGGGGGCTCGGTCCCCGCTGGCGGGGCATGGGCATCGAGGTGGTCGAACTTCTGCCGGTGCGCTTCTTCCATCACCGCGAGGCGCGGGCGGACATCCGCAATCACCGCAAGATCGCGGTCCTGGATGGCCGGGTGGGCTACGTCGGCTCGCAGAACCTGGTCGCACCGCATTTTGTGCCGGGGCATCCCAACGAGGAACTGGTGGCCCGGGTGACGGGTCCGATCGTCAGCGCCCTGGAGGCGGTCTTCCTCTCCGACCGCGCCCAGGAAGGGTCGGGCGACATCGGGGCCCTGCCGGAGATTGAACCCCAGCCCCCCACCGGAGCGGCCTTCGCCCAGTTGATTCCCAGCTCGCCGGGTTACCGCCAGCAGACGTTTGCCACCCTGCTGGTCTCCCTGATCCACCAGGCGCGCACCCGGGTGCACATCACCACGCCCTACTTTGTTCCGGACGAGCCGTTCCTCGCCGCCATCCGCACCGCCGTGCAGCGGGGCGTGGACGTCCGCGTGGTGCTGTCCCTCCATTCCAACCAGCTCTTCACCATCCTCGCCCAGCGCTCCTTCTACGATGAGCTGCTCGATGCCGGGGTGACGGTGCACCTCTACCGTCCACGGTTCCTGCACGCCAAAAGCGTGCGCATTGACGAGGCCCTTTCCATCGTCGGCTCCAGCAACATAGACATCCGATCCTTCGCGCTGAACGCCGAATCCAGCCTGATGGTCTGGGATCCGGGCGTGGCCGCGCAGCTTGACCGCATCAACCGGAGGCACTTTGAGGACAGCGAGGTACTGGACCCCGCGGCGTGGGCGACCCGTCCCTTCACTGCCCGGGCCGCCCAGAACATCGCGCGCCTCGCCGACTCCCCGCTCTAGGTGATGACGGACACCCATTTCAAAGGCTGGGCCAAGCCCGGACCGGTGCCTCCGGGCGCCGCCGCGGGGGAAATGCCCGGGGCGGGGGAAACCCTGGATGCCCTGAGCGGACACTTCCGCCTGTTTCAGTTGCGGGACGGCCACCGTTTCTCGACGGACGATCTGCTCACCGCCTGGTACGGCACCACCTGGTGTCCCTCGGCCCGGACCGGACTCGATCTCGGCAGCGGGATCGGTACGGTGGGCATGATCGTGGCCTGGCGCCTTCCCGGCATCCGCATGACCACCGTTGAGGCGCAGGCAGTCAGCACGGCCCTGGCGCGCCGGTCAGCCCGCTACAACGGCGTGGAGGACCGGTATCAGATTCTGGAAGGGGATTTCCGGGATCCGGGGATCCTGCCCGCCGACGCGACCTACGACCTGATCACCGGCAGTCCGCCCTACTTTCCCCCGGGCACCGGCGTGGAGAGCGGGCATCCACAGAAGCTGGCCTGCCGCTTTGAACTGCGCGGGGCCGTGGCGGACTACTGCGCCGCGGCAGCGCGTCACCTGGCGCCCGGGGGCTGCTTTGCCTGCGTCTTCCCCTTCGAACCCGCGCAGCGCGCCCGGGTGGAGGCCGCCGCCGCGGCCAGCGGGCTGGTCATCGTGCGGCGGCGTCCGGTGGTCTTCCGGGAGGGCGATCCCCCGCTGATCGGACTCTTCGCCCTGATGCGCTCCGGCGACCTGCCGGAATGGATGCGGCGGCGCACCTGGACCGAGCCGGACCTGGTGATCCGGGATCGCACCGGCGCGATTCATCCCGAGTACTCGGCCGTGAAGCTGGCGATCGGGTTTCCGCCCTGATTTCGAGGTTCGGGGTTTTCACGGCCGCTTCCCTGCGCGAGGATGTCGGGCCGCCGGCGGCCCATTCCGGGCCCGCCGGCGCGTCCCCCGATGCACGAGGCATTTCTACAGGATCTGGCGGTGGTCATGGTGGTCGCCGCCGTGGTGACGGTGATCTTCCACCGGCTCAAGCAGCCGGTGGTGCTCGGCTACATCCTGGCCGGCCTCATCATCGGCCCGCACACGCCGCCGTTCCCGCTGATCCACGACCTGAAGACCATCGAGACCCTTGCCGAACTCGGCATCGTGTTCCTGATGTTCTCCCTCGGCCTGGAGTTCAACCTGCGCAAGCTCCGCGAGGTCGGCGTGACCGCCCTGCTGGCGGCCCTGTTCGAGATCGTGGTCATGGTGGGCGTGGGCTACCAGCTCGGACGCGGGTTCGGGTGGAGCGTCATGGACAGCCTCTTCCTGGGCGCGATGCTTTCCATCTCCTCGACCACCATCATCATCAAGGCCCTCGGCGAGCTGGGGCTGTCCCGCGAGCGTTTTGCCGGGATCATCTTCGGCATCCTCATCATCGAGGACATTCTGGGGATCGTGATGATCGCCCTGCTGTCGGGCATCGCCATGACCGGCACGTTGGGCCTGGCGGATGTCGGCCGCACGCTGGGCCTGCTCAGCGTCTTCCTGGTCACCACGCTGGTTGTGGGCCTGATCGCGGTGCCGCGGCTGCTCGGCTTCGTGGCGCGGTTCCACAGCCACGAGATGCTCCTGGTCACCGTGCTCGGCCTCTGTTTCGGGTTTTCCCTGCTCGCGGTGAAGCTCGGCTACAGCGTCGCGCTCGGCGCCTTCGTCATCGGTGCGGTGATGTCGGAAGCCCGCGAGATCCGGAAGATCGAGCATCTCATCGAGCCGGTCCGGGACATGTTCAGTGCGGTCTTCTTCGTGGCGATCGGCATGCTGATCCAGCCCTCCCTCCTGTGGGAGCATGCCGTGCCCATCGCCGTCATCACCCTGGCGGTGGTGGTCGGCAAGGTGTTCACCTGCACCTTCGGGACCTTCCTCGCCGGACACGACCCCCGCACCTCGCTGCGGGTGGGCATGGGACTGGCGCAGATCGGGGAGTTCTCGTTCATCATCGCCGCCCTCGGGCTGTCCCTCAAGGTCACCAGCGGGTTCCTGTACCCGATCGCCGTGGCCGTCTCAGCCATCACCACGCTGTGCACGCCGTATCTCATCCGCAGTGCCAATCCGCTGGTGGGATGGCTGGACCGCCGGTCGCCCCGAGCCCTGGCCGACTCCCTCGGCACCTACACGGCCTGGGTGGGACGCCTGGGCAGCACCCGCAAGGTGAGCTTCGCCGGACAGATGGTGCGCCGGTGGAGCCGGCAGATCCTGCTCAACCTGGCCCTCATCTTCGCCGTGTTCCTCGTGGCCGCCTACACCGGCACCAAGGGCGCCGTCCACCTGCCGGTGCCGGACGTCCTGAAGCAATCGGCGTACTTCCGGCATGGTCTCTGGCTGGCGGCCCTGGTGCTGTCCCTGCCGTTCCTCATCGCCATCTTCCGCAAACTGCAGGCCCTCGGATTGCTGGTGGCCGAAGTGAAGGTGCCCCGTGCGGTGGCCGGGGAGCATACGGATGTCATCCGGGGCATCGTGGCCCAGGCCATCCCCCTGGCGGGACTGGTGGGGCTGTTCCTTCTGGTGATGGCGCTCAGCTCCCCCCTGCTGCCACCGGGCAACGTCCTCGTGATCGCCCTGGTCGCGGTGCCGGTGCTCACCTGGAGCCTCTGGCGCTGGGCCATCCAGTTTCATTCCAGGGGACAGGCGGCCCTTGCCGCGACGTTCTCGCAGACCACGTTGCCGCCGGCCGAGGCCCGCCACGGCCAGGCGGCGGCTTTTCTGTCCGACGCCAATCTGGAAACCGTCCTGGTCACCGGCCAGTGGCGACAGGTGCCGGTGCGCATCCGGGAGCTGGGGCTTCGCCAGAGCACCGGAGCCTCGATCGTCGGTCTGGAACGCGAGGGCCGGACCGAGATCAATCCCGATCCCGACGCCGAACTGCGGCTGGGGGATCAGGTGCTCCTGCTGGGAACCCCGGACCAGATCCGCGCCGCCCACCACTTCCTGGAGCCCCAGGTCGCCGAAGAGTGACCGCTCAACGGTACTTCGCCCCCTCCGACTCCAGCCAGGCCAGCACCCGGGCCGCGGCATCCGCGACCGGCACCGCCACCATGGCCCCGCCCCTCGGCTTCAGCTCCACCTCTCCCTTCGCGAGGGATTTCTCGCCGAGGTTCACCCGCAGCGGAAAGCCCACCAGCTCGCTGTCCTTGAACTTCACGCCCGGCCGCTCGTCCCGATCGTCCAGGAGCACCTCCACCCCGGCCGCGGTCAGTTCGTCCATGAGGCGCACCGCCGTGGTCATGGGCAGGCTGTCGGGCGCCACGTTCAGCGGCGTCAGACAGACCGCCAGCGGGGCCACGCTCAGCGGCCACACGATGCCATCCTTGTCATGGCACTGCTCGATGACCGCCTGCAGGGTCCGGGTCACGCCGATGCCGTAGCATCCCATGACGCAGGGCTGCCGCTGGCCGTTCTCGGGGAGGAAGTAGGCGTTCAGCTTCTCGCTGTATTTCGTGCCCAGCTTGAAGACGTGGCCCACCTCGATCGCCCGGCGGATCTTGAGCGGCTGGCCGGTGGCCACGCAGCGTTCCCCGGGAATGAC
>JAFLEG010000276.1 GCA_017302195.1 Verrucomicrobiota bacterium | reverse complement strand
GTCCTGCAGGAGCATGTGGTGCTTGAGAGCGAGAGCATCGACCGGATGTACCTGAACGTCTACGTTCCACAATTGCAGCGGATCGGCGGCGTGGTGTGGTATCTGCGGGGGCATTTGGGGCAGCGCATGCCACGTCGTCAGGCCGGTGAGGACTACCGGAACCGCCGCGGGCAGCGCCGCCCAGGGGTCCCCGTCGAGGAAGCGCAGGAAGGGGCGCGCCAGCCATCCGGTGGGGAGGATCCATGCAATCCACTCTCCCGCGCCATTGAGAAAGTCGAACGTCCAATGCTGAAGTTGCGGGATCGCCCCGCGTCCGATCCCCACCACGACCAGCAGGGCCCACCAACCCCGCCAGATCCATGCGCTCCATTCGGTGATCGCGAGCCAGGTGGCGATCGGCACGGCAATGACGACGAACCCCACCGTGATGACTGCGGCGGCCAGCAAGCCCGCACCCCCGGCGTTCTCCAGCCAGGCCGCGATGGCGGCGGCGGCGAAGACGCCGCCTGCGAGCCAGAGGTCAATGCGGATCCCCCTCTGCCATTGGCGCCGGACGAACCAGTCATTGGACACAGGGAATCGCAGGGCGGCAAACGCGTCGGGCCAGAAAAAGAGGCGGAGTCGCAGGACCTGCGCCATGGTCAGAACCGGAAGGCACAGCGTGTAGGCCCAAAGCGCGCTGCGCCCCGCCAGGTTCAATCCGGAACCATCCCGCAGCGTGCCGACGCCCAGGGTGAGGAACAGGACCGCGGCCACCACAAACAGCCAGGGCCATATCGGTCTCAGGCGCTGCGTCCGTGAAGGACGCAGCAGGCGGAGTCCCCGCCGCGAGATCCGCTCACGAACGCCGGCTCGCAGATCTCGAAGGAATTCGGGATCGGTGCTGCGGGAGGAGTTCACGGTTCGTCGGGGGGCAGCAGATCGGCGAGGGCCTCGCCTCCGGGCGCGGATGCCGCGCGACGCAGGTCACCGGGCGGTCCCTGCCAGACCGCGGCTCCGTACCGCAGAACGAGCAACGTGTCGGCGAGGGACTCCGCCAGTTCCACCAGTTGCGTGGTGAAAAGCAGGGTACGCCCGCTCCGGGCCGCGGCGCGCATCTCCCGGCGCAGAACGGCCAGGCCCCGCGGGTCCATGCCGGATGCCAGCGGCTCGTCCAGCAACCACAGGTCGGGGGCCGA
The DNA here is from genome assembly GCA_017302195.1 of Verrucomicrobiota bacterium. Classification (GTDB taxonomy): domain Bacteria; phylum Verrucomicrobiota; class Verrucomicrobiia; order Limisphaerales; family UBA9464; genus UBA9464. Next base: position 5,153 of record JAFLEG010000276.1, on the reverse strand, counting down.
GGCGATCAAGCCGATCAGGGCCGTCTTGTAGGCCTGGCCCCGCGAGAGCGTTCCCGCCGGCATTTCCGCTGACGTCAGCAGGTCCAGTTCTTCGAGCAGCCCAAGCACGCGGGGTCCGGCTTCGGAGCCATCCGCGTGGTAGAGGCGCAGGGTGAGGGCCAGGTTTGTCAGCACGGAATCCTCGGGAAACAGGCCCGGGAAGTCCGGCAGAAAGCCGATCCGGCGCCGCATCTCCAGATCCCCGAGATCCAACCGCCGCCCGTCGAGGAACACCCCGCCCGAGTCCGGTCCAGTCAGACCGGCCAAAATCCGCAGCAGGGTGCTCTTGCCAGCGCCATTGGCGCCCACCACCGCCACGATTCGCCCCGACTCGAACGTGGTTTCAATCGAATTCAACGCGACCACAGCACCATAGCGCCGGGTCACATGGCGCAGTTCCACACGCACGGCGGGTACCATATCCTCCGGTCCGAGCACGGGTCGAGGGTACGCCTCCGCCACCGCGATTCGGCGGTTGGGAGACAGCCCCGTCCGGCAGCGTGTGGGTGCGGCTCGGGCCGAACTTCGATGCGTCCGGCAACACCGGCGCCGCCGGTGGATTGGATCCCGTCGCTCGGATCCGAGCAGGCCCGCCTACGCCTGGGGGCGAAACCGGTCGGTGTTCCGGGCGCGGCTGACGGCGGTGTCATAGCTGATCAGGCACCGCGAATAGAGGTCGTGGAGGCAGTTGTCCATGAGCACCATGCCGTCGCGCGCGCTGGTCTGCATGATGTTGTTCAGCTGGTGGAGCTGATTCTCCCGGATGATGGCGCGGACGGCATTGTTGGCCGGCAGCAGCTCGTAGGCGAGCATCCGGCGGGTGCGGTCCAGGCTGGGCAGCAGTTCCTGCGCGATGATGCCCTGAAGCGAGTTGGCAAGCTGCAGGATGACCTGCTTCTGCGCGTTGCCCTCAAACACGCCGATGATGCGCTCGATGGCATGCCCCACGCTGGGGGCATGGAGGGTTCCCAGCACCAGGTGCCCCGTCTCCGCCGCCGTCAGGGCGGTGGCGATGGCCTCGTGGTCGCGCATTTCGCCGACGCAGATCACGTCCGGATCCTGCCGGAGCGCGTGGATCAGCGCCCGGTTGAAGGAGCGGACATCCGTCAGCAGCTCCTGCTGCACGACAATCGCCCGGTGATTGGCATGCACGTACTCGATGGGATCCTCAATCGTGAGCACCTTGCAGCGGCGCTCATGTAGTTCAGCGTGGTGGTCTTGCCCGACCCCGTCGGCCCGGTCACCAGCACCAGTCCGTTGGGTTTCCTCGCGAATTCATCCATCCGGGGAGGCAGCATCAGCTCCTCCCTCGTCGGGATGCGGTCGCCACAGAACCGGCAGCTCAACTCGGTGACGCCATTCCGCTGGTAGAAGGTGACCCGGATGCGCCCGGCCTCCGGATGATGCACCGAAATGCAGAGCTCCCAGTCGTGCTCCAGCTTGCGCCGCTGCAGCTCGTTCAACAGAGACACCGCCATCGCCTGGCATTCGTCGCTTCCCAGCGCGTCGGCGTCGGCCAGCAGGATCTCCCCGGTCACGCGGAACGCCGGCGGCACACCGACGATGATGTGCAGGTCAGAGGCCCCCTGGGCATGGGCCTGGACCAGGAGCCGGTCGAGATAGGGATGAACGGGCATGGAATGAAGTCGTTCGCCGGCGGTCCAGGACGCGGGTTGAGCCGAAGTGCTCATGCACAAAACCAGCGTCGGAGCCGACCGGCCAGGCGGTCCATCGGACCCCGCTGCCGAAGCTCGGTCACACGATCCGCTGCAGCCCGGCAATCCGGGTTGAGGTCCAGGACCTGCTGGAACGACACCAGCGCGTGGTCGGTGAGACCCAGTCCCCGCTGGCACTCCCCGCAGAGCATCCAGACCACCCACCGGTCAGGCGCCATCGCGGCGGCCCGCCGCGCGAGCGTGAGGGCGGCGGCGAACTGGCCGTGGACTTGGCGGATGCGGCCGGCCAGCCAGGCCACCAGCCACTGGTCGGGAGCCATCGCGCAGGCGCGCTCGAAGCAGTACTCCGCACGCCGTTCCCGCCGGGCCAGCAGCACGTCGCCCCGGGCCAGCCAGACGTACGGCGTGTCCCCCCGTTCCTCCAGACTCGCGTCCGAGAAGGCGATGGCGGTGTCCAGATCGCCGAGACGCCCCAGCGCGGCCCCCTTGGCGGCGAGCAACTCCGGGGCCGTGGCAAACCGCTCCAGGGCCTTGTCGGCCCAGACCCGGGCTTCCCGGAACTCGCCGAGTTCCATCAGGGACCGGACCTGTCCGGCCCAGGCCCCGACCACCATCGGATCGTGCTCCAAAACCCGGGAGAAATGGCGCAGGGCGAGATCAAAATCCGCCCCGGCAAACGCCGACTCCCCCGAGGTCATCCAGTAGGCCGCATCGCGTTCCTCGCGCGGCTCGGTGGCGCCGAACTGCTCCGGCGACTCGAATTCCAGGTTTCCGAATCGGCTCATGGAAGATCCTGCCGCCAGAAGAACCAGCGGCGATAGGGACGTCCCGCAAACTGTGCCCGGGACACCATCGCCTGGTCGAGAAAAGCGTGGTTGAGGACTCCGAAGTCCGGCGGGACCTGAAGCACCCGGAATCGCGGCCAGATCCACCAGTGGTCGGGAAGCACGGACACCTCACCGGCAACCGGCATGTGCGGCCGCCGTGCCGACCAGCGTTCCTGCACCCCGAAACGATCCCGCTGGAATCTGACCGTGTCGCCGGGCACCCCCAACACCTCGCCCAACCCAAATCCTCCCTGAAAACCAGCCGCCTTCGGGCCGGTGCCGTACACGTGACCCGCCATCTGGTACAGGACCAACTGGCCCCGGGTGACCTGATCGGCGGAAGCGCGTGGGTTCACCACAATCCGACGACCGTCCACCTCAATGCCGCGCGCAAACCAGCGGGTGAGGAGAGCGTCCAGCGGCCAGTACACCGCGGTGGCGGCGAGGATCCACAGGATCAGGGGCAGGCCCACCCGCGTCGCCAGCGTCACCGGCGGTTCGTCGGCGTCCAACTCGCGGACCCGGAGCAGGGCAAACGCCAGCCCGCTGGTGTGTGTGGAGGCCAGCGTGCCCAGGGCCCAGGCGGTCGCCACCGGATGCCCCCGGAACACAAGGAGCACCAGGACGGAAATCATCCAGGTGATCGCCATCCACAGCCCGAGCTTCCGGCGCCCCAATGCCGAATACGCATAGCCGGGCACCCCGAGGGACCACAGCCAGTCGGCGCCGCTCATCAACGGCAGGTGCACTTCCGGCAACCGGCAACCCCATTGCCCAAACCGGTGGAACACCCGGGCCGCCCAGGTCCCGATTCCCGAAGGCAGACGCCCCTTCCCCGCCCGGGGCGGATAATAGCTGGACGCTTCCAAGGGCATGCCGTGACACCGCTTCCGTTCAGTGATGCTGCTCCGTGCGCAGGTGCACCTCGCCATCCGGCTCATGGAACGTATCCAGGTGTCGCAGTTCGCGGGTCTCGCCCACCAGCGACTCGAAGAGCTTCACCACTTCCAGGCATCCCCGGCCCTTCATCCCCTCAATGTGCAGTTCGACCTCCCCGGTCGGACCGATGGTGATCTCGTAATCCCGGACGTTCATGCGATGGACTCCTCAGAAACTCAGTTCTGCCAGTGGCGGACCCGCAACCGGATGGCCTGGTGTTCATCCACAGTCTCCTCGACCAGATTCATGCCGTGAGTCTCCAGTTCCGTCTTCAGCTTCTGGAGCACGTAGTACTGCACCAGGCGTCCCCCCAACTGCTCACCGATGGCACGCAGTTCCTCTTCGGACAACCCCTCGCCGGTCACGCAGATGGTGGCCTGTCCCCGGGCGTCCCGGGCAAATGTGGCCGTGACTCCGTCCCGCACGACCCGGATCTGCTGCGCCCGCCCGAGCGTTCCCAGCACCACCTCGCTGCCGGGAATCTCCAGATTCACGCGGTGAGGTCCCGAAGGGGTTTCAGACGCCGCCGGGGCGGCGAGCGTCTGGTCGGCCAGTGAGAATCCCAGCGACGTCGCCGCTGCCGCCACCGCGGCACCCAACGCAGGCCAGGACGCAATGACGATCGGAGCAAAAACAGCGACAGCACTCATGATAAAGGGACAGGTTGTGGGTTGGACCGGACGCAGGAGGAAATGTGTCAGTGGTCAGTGGTCAGTGGTCAGTGGTCAGTGGTCAGTGGTCGGTGGTCGGTGGTCGGGGTGATCCATGATGGAGAGCCGAAGGTCAATCCGCTGGCTCACAGCGCTGGCGGCACGCTTCTGAATACTGAAAACTTGGACCTGAAAACTCAGCCCGTCCCGCGCTCACAGCTCGACCTTTCTTCGGACCTCCTCGACGACCACCACCCGGGGCACGCTGGCGTTCCGCGCACGTCCCTCGCACCAGGTGCGCAGGCGGGTGATCTGTTCGTCCATGGTGCGGGCCAGCGGCACCGTCTGGTGCAGCGCGGAAAGCACATGGCGGGTGGCCAGGTCCTCCCGGGCATGGAATGCCTCGTAAAGCGCGCTGTTCACCGCCTCCTGGATTTCCGCGCCGCTGAAGCCCGCCGAAGCGTCCACCATCGCGGCGACGTCGAAGGCGTCGGCGTCGCGTCCGCGGCGGCGGAGGTGCACCCGGAAGATGTCCCCGCGTTCCGCCTCGGAGGGCAGGTCCACGAAAAAGATCTCGTCCAGACGGCCCTTGCGCAGCAGTTCCGGAGGCAGGTGTGAAATGTCATTGGCGGTGGCCACCACAAACACCGGGGCCGTCTTCTCGCTGAGCCAGGTGAGAAAGGTGCTGAACACCCGCGCGGTGGTCCCGCCGTCGCTGGCGCCCCCGCCCTGCGATCCCGAAAACGCCTTGTCAATCTCATCCACCCACAGGATGGCCGGCGCGATGGACTCCGCGACCGCGATGGCGCGGCGGACGTTTTCCTCGGAGGACCCCACCAGGCTGCCGAACATGCGTCCCATGTCGAAGCGCAGCAGGGGCATCTGCCAGGCGGACGCCACCGCCTTCGCGCACAGGCTCTTGCCGCAGCCCTGCACCCCGAGCAGCAGCACCCCGCGCGGCGCAGGCAGACCGAAGGCCCGCGCCTCCGCCGTGAAGGCGTCGGCACGCAGGTGCAGCCACT
>JAFLEG010000275.1 GCA_017302195.1 Verrucomicrobiota bacterium | reverse complement strand
GCGAGGTGCTCGGATTGCACGTGCCCATGCCGGAGTTGGATGCGGCCTTCCCGGCGGCGGCGCGCTGGCAGGCGTCGCGGGTGCTGGTGTCCAGTGAAGTGGACAACCGGAGCAACACCCGGACGGGTGTCGGCAAGGAACCGGGCTACGACGGGAAGCCCAAGGGGATCAACCAGGGCGAGGTCACGATGGCGCTCACGTTGCACGGATTGATTTATCGCGATCCCGTTGTGATGGCCGCGTCGGATCGAGCGTTTGCCTGGGTGTCCGGACTGGGTCTCGAACGCAGCGGTGTGGACGCGTTACCGGGGGGCATCCGGCGGCATCGGGTGTGGACAACGAAGGACGCGTGCGAGGCGCTACTATATGAAGTGCCGACGGGGGGACATCACTGGCCGGCGAACCTGGGGGATCCGGGGAAGTCCACGGCAACGGAGATCGCGGAGTTCTTCGAGCGGCACGGCGGGGGGAGGGAGTAGGCCCGGCTTACTTGAGTTCGACCCGTTTTCCCGTTCGGGCCGACTGTCGCGCTGCGTCCAGGATTTCGGTCACGACGAGGTTGAGTTCCAGGGAGGACAATCCGGAGGGTTTGAGATCCCCCCGCACGACCGCCGCAAGGTAGGAAAGCTGATCGGCCTGCGGCCCCCGCAATGGGGGCACCACCGGTTCGGATTCCGGCGCGTTCAGGGTGCGCATCTTGAGGACGTCCTTGCGCGGCACGAGCACCTGGCCCGATTGCCCGTAGATTTCCATGTCCTTGCGGTCGATGGCCCAGTTCCAGGACGCCTGGATGATGCCCTGCGCGTGCGGGTAGGTGAGCACGAGGGTCGCCTCATCATCCACCCTGGGGTAAACCTCCGGTTTGAGTTGCTGGGTCACGGCGAGGACGGCCGTTGGGCGTTGTCCCTGCATCAGCCAGGTGATGAGGTCGGCCCCATAGCATCCAAAATCCGTCAGGGCCCCGCCGCCGTTCAGCACGGGATCGGTCAGCCAGTTCAGGAACTCCGCGGAACAGCCGATTTCCCTGGGTCCCCGGTGTCCGTCATGCACCACCACCTTGCGCAGATCGCCGATGGCGCGCTGGTCCTGCACGAGCACATACGCCGCATGATTGGCCGGGTACCAGGTCGTCTCGTAGTTGACCAGGACCTGAATGCCCGACCGTGTTGCCGCGGCCTGCATCGCGCGGGCGTGTTCCATGTTCACGGCAAGCGGCTTCTCCATCATCACGGTGAGTCCGTGGGCGGCGCATTCCTCCACCACCCGACGGTGTTCGAACGTGCTGGTGAAGGTCGCGACCGCCTGCACGTTGGTGGTGCGGATCAGTTCCTCGAGGCTTCGGTGGAACAGGTTGGTGGAGATCTGATAATTTGCTGCATAGCGTGCCACCAGTTCCCGGTTCGTCTCCACGATGCCCACCAATTCGATGTCGCTGCGGCCGCGGACTGCCGGAATGAATCCACGGGCATGGTCGTGGGTCAGTCCGACGATGGCAAATCGGACCGGGGTCGGCACCGACTCAGCGCGCCCGATCAGAGTCGCGACCAGGGAGACTGCGGCGGCAATCCAGGTGGGGAGGCTGATGCGGGGAGCGGGCATGGGGTGCAGGCTAGGAGACGGATTCACCTGGAACAACAACTTCAGACCTGCCTCGGGCTGGCGAGCGGGGGAGGCATTTGAGTTCTCCTGACGTCGTCACCCACGGCGCGTGACGCGGCCGCGGACGAGGTGGTATTGGGGGGAGACCGCCTGGGGATCCTGCGCGATCCGCCGGGCGATGTCGGAGAAGAGGGAACTCAGGATGTCCCGGGCGACTTCCGGTGGGCGTGTCTTCAGCGCGGCTTGAAACGACGGTTCCAGGAATCCCTGGAGGAATGCGGACTGCGCGCGGCCGTAGGCGTCGGCATCGCCGGAGGTCCGCCAGGATTCAAGGAAGGGATCCGGGAGTTCCACGGGTTCCAGTTCCTCCAGATGAAGTGTACCGCCGGAGGGTCCCGCAACTTCGGGCGCGAACGGGGCGCGGAATTCCTCCAGCGATCGAAACCAGGTGGGGTACACCATGGCCGCATATTCGGCGGGGGTGATTGTTCCGGCGTCGCGTGCGGCCCGCAGGGCGGTTTCAAGGCAGTCGAAGAGGGCCTCGGCTCCCATGGTTTCGTCCTCGCGACGCAGGACGTCCACCCAGACGAGAGCCCCGCCCGGGCGGAGTTCCTGGGAACGGTGGGCGAGGAAGGTCGTCCAGTCGGACACGGATTGGCGGCGGTAGGCATCCTGGACGCCAGGGTCCGCGGAGCGGTGCACGAAGAAATGGTCGGGGATGGGGCCCGGGGCCCGGCTCAACCAGTGCAGGGCCGAGGAGGTCCAGGCGATGGAGAGGCTGTCGGGGGGGAAGAGCCGTTCGTAGAAGGACCGGCCAACCACCGAGGCATAGACGTCGGCGTGGTGGCGCAGGTAGCTTCGCGGGTCGGAGTCGAGAACGCGGAACAGCGTGGCCCAGTCGTTGGTGGGGAGGTCCGTGTGGACGACGCTGACCGGAACCATGCTGCGGGCGCGGAGTGCTGTGATGAGGGCGCCCAGGGGGAGCAGGTCGGCCAATTGTAGGGACGCGCCGTGGCATTGGAGGGCGGCCGCGGCCCGCAGCAGCAGCGGAATGCCCAGGCCCGCCGCGCCGCCCTGGGTCCCGGCATGCCGCGCGTAGAAGCCGTCGGAGGTCATAACGCCGGTTCCGGCGGAGGAAAGGTGAGCGGGCATGGCGGATACCGCAGCGTTCTGGCGCCAGCCTCTGGATTCTGTCAACCGGCGCCAGCGGTCGCCGGAAGGTTTCGCGTCTCCGTCCCTGTCCCTTCCACCGCTTCGACCGTGGTGGGAGGCATGTCGCACCGGGGCGGTCGCGAAACATCGTCGAAGCCCGGAAGGGGCCCGCAGGAACTGGACCTGCGGGCCCGTGGGTTTACTTCAGGGCCGACAGGGCGGCGCCAAAGTTGATGTGGAAGACCTGACCGTTCAGGACCAGTGCAGGAACGGACTGGACGCCGGCCCGCTCGGCCCCGGCCAACTCGGAAGGGGTTTGGCCCAGGTGAATGATCCGCACCTCAAATCGGGACGGGTCCAGGGCCTGGGCGAGGCTCTGTTCGGCGGCGATGCAGACGTGACAGCCGGCGTGGTAGAATGTGGCGTGGGTTTTCATGGAGTTATCAGGGTGTACGTGAACGGGCTCAAAGTTGAGCAGGGGCAGTCTGTGCGCCGGGACAACCGCCGCCAGAGGGCACTCTTTGGGAGGGAGGGCACCAAAAAGTTACCCCGCGACATCCGGGTGCCCCGCGCTAGTCTCGCCCGCAGATGCAGCCGCACAGGCACCTCAGCGTCCGGCAAAGGGCGAACTATCACCGACTCGAGGAGGTGGTCGGATGCAAATGGAGCGCGGCGGTAATCGCGGCGGTCGCCTCCGGCGTCCTGCGTCCGGGCGCCCTGGAGCGTCACATCCCCGGCATCTCGACCAAGGTGCTCAATGAGCGTCTGCGCAAGCTCCGCGACTTCGGGATCCTCATCCGCACGGAATTCCCCGGCCTGCCCGGGCGCGTGGAGTACACGCTGACGCCCATCGGGCATCGGCTGGCGGACATCCTGCGCCAACTGGAGGGCCTCAATGAACAGCACCTTCCCGGCGCCGGGCCGGCCGCCCCATGACTCCGGCCGTGCTGCGCTCCCTCCAGGTGGCTGCGGTGGCCGAGGTGCCCGCGGCCGGCACCGATGCCTGGTGGGACAAGCCGTGGAGCACCGGCTTCTTCAAGCGCGCGGTTTCGGGTCCGGTCTGGCTCGGCTACGAAGGATTGCGGGGGGATCAACAGGCGGACCGCCGGAATCACGGAGGCGTGGACAAGGCCGTGTGCGTGTATGCGGCCGAGCATTACCCCGACTGGCGCGAGGCGCTGGGGCTGCCGGCGATGGAACACGGGGCTTTCGGGGAGAACTTCACCGTCGAGGGGATGACGGAGTCCACCGTGTGCGTCGGCGATGTGTACCAGGTGGGTCGGGCGCGGGTGGAGGTGTCCCAACCCCGACAACCCTGCTGGAAGCTGTGCCGTCGCTGGCGGATTCGGGATCTGGCCGCCCAGGTCGAGCGGACCGGCCGGACCGGATTCTACCTGCGGGTGCTGGAGCACGGCTGGGTCGAGTCCGGATGCCGGATCGAACTGCTGGCGCGGCCGTTTCCGGAACTGTCCATTGAACACGCCCACCGAGTGAGGCACCAGCGGCCTCCGGAAGTGGCCGCCGTGCGGCAATTGGCCGAATGCCCGGCGCTCTCCGGGAGCTGGAAGGATACCCTGTGGTCAATGGCAGGGCGGGCCTCCGAAGGGCCCGGGGAGGCCGGGAACAGGGCCCCAGCCCCCTGAGCCCGAACGAGGCAACCAGGTTGAGGTGGAGCCGGGGGACGAACCGCTCCCGCAGAGGGGCCAGGAACGGCCGACGCCCATCAAATGGCCCTCTCATTTTCCGCCTGTCCAAATCCGCACCGGAACTCCACTCTGGATTTGGATTTCATGAGCACCCTTTCCAACAGCTTCACCGCCGTCGAAATGTGGAATCTGAATCCGGGCGGGGGCGAACGGGGACCGTTCCTGGTGGTCCAGGCAGGGATCGCTCCCGGCGATGAATTGGTCCGCGAATCGCTCTGGGTGCTCCGACCCGATGGCCGGTGGGTGGACTCGATGTACTACGGGGCCAAGGGAGCCCCGGAACTGCTCGATGAGGTGCTTTTTGCCTCCTCGCAGGCGGTCATGGACCTGCTCGGGAAGCTGGGACCGAAGGCCGAGATCGAGCCGACCCAGGTGTCTGAAGCCGAGCTTCAGGCCTGGATGCAGCGGACCGCGGGTCGCGACGCGATGGCGACCGTGCGCCGGTTTCTCGAAGGCTACAAACAGCGCCATGCCGGCGCATGAACTCCACTCCCACCATGAAGCTCAAAGACATCGAGCGGAGAGCCCACAAGTTCTCCAAGCCGTTCCGGGTGACTGACGGCAAGGGTTTCCGGCTCGATGATTACGATCCGGAAGACACATTGCACCTGGGGGACGAGGACAAGCCGCGGGCCAAGGAGGCCCTGGCGATCGGTGTGGACGCCCTTGCTGAACTGCAGGACATGCTCTACGCGCAGGACCGTTGGTCGGTGCTCCTGATCTTCCAGGCCATGGATGCCGCCGGAAAGGACGGCGCCATCAAGCATGTGATGTCCGGCGTCAATCCACAGGGATGCCAGGTCTTCTCCTTCAAGGCGCCCACCAGCGAGGATCTGGATCACGATTTTCTCTGGCGGTGCATGCGATGCCTGCCCGAGCGCGGACGGATCGGCATCTTCAACCGCAGCTACTACGAGGAGACCCTGGTGGTGCGGGTGCATCCGGAACTGCTGGAGCACCAGCGCCTCCCGCCAGCGCTGGTTACCAGGCGGATCTGGGACGAGCGCTTTCAGGACATCCGCTGCGTGGAGCGCTATCTCGCCCGCAATGGCGTCGCGATCTGCAAGTTCTTCCTGCACGTGTCCCGCAAGGAGCAGAAGAAGCGCTTCCTGGAGCGCGTGGAGAAGCCCGAGAAGAACTGGAAGTTCTCCAGCGCCGACGTGCGGGAGCGCGGATTCTGGAAGGAATACCACGACGCCTACGAGGATGTGATCCGGGAGACCGCCACCCCGCATGCCCCGTGGTATGTGGTGCCGGCGGACAACAAATGGTTCACCCGGGTGGTGGTGGCGGCTGCGGTGATCGAAACCCTCACCCGGCTGGACCTCCACTACCCCAAGGTCGGCAAGGACAAGCTCAAGCAGCTCGCCGCGGCGCGGCAGTCGCTGCTGAAGGAGAAGTGACATGAAGCGCTCCCGGAATCCGATCCTGTTCCAGGCCAACACCCGGGTGTGGCTCAACCGCCTCCGCGGGGCCTCCGGAAAGGCGGCAACCCTCGACGACCTGCCCGACGCCGAACTGGACGCCCTGGCGGCCGCAGGCTTCGGGTGGGTGTGGATGCTCGGGGTGTGGCAGACAGGTCCCGCTGGGCGGGTGGTGTCACTGTCCCGTGTGGACTGGCGCCGGGAGTTTGAGTCCACCCTGCCCGATCTCACCGACGACGACATCGGGGGCTCCTGCTTTGCCATCCGGAGCTACACGGTGTCCAGGGCCCTGGGCGGTGCCGCAGCCCTGAAGCGCCTGCGTCGCCGCCTCGCCGACCGCGGCCTGCGCCTCATGCTGGACTTCGTGCCCAACCACATGGCGCCGGACCATCCCTGGGTTGCGGAACATCCGGACTATTTCGTCACCGGCACCGACGAGGATCTGGCGCGTCAGC
>JAFLEG010000274.1 GCA_017302195.1 Verrucomicrobiota bacterium | reverse complement strand
GGAAACGGGGAACCGCGTCCCCAGGAGCCGGGACTTGGCGGCGGCGCGGGCGATGGCGTCCGCGAGGGGAATCGGGACGGATCCGGCGTCGGGACATCGGTCCACGATTTCCGGCGCGCCGCGGCCTGGAGGGTGGCGTACAGGATGGCGACCACCACCATTCCGATCGGAATGAGCGGTCCCCACCAGGCAGCCAGAAGGGAGGCGGTCATGACGCACAGCGCCGGGGATCAGGCGGCAGGGGTTCCCCCCGCGATGTTCTCCCGCATGGAGGTGTCGGCCTGCAGATTGCGCAGGCGGTAGTAATCCATCGCCCCGAGATTCCCCTTCCGGAAGGCCTCGGCCAGCGCGAGCGGCACCTCGGCCTCCGCCTCCACCACCCGCGAACGCATCTCGGCCACCCGGGCCACGTTCTCCTGTTCGAGCGCCACCGCATTGGCCCGCCGCGCCTCGGCCTCGGCCTGGGCCTTGAGCTTGTTGGCCTCCGCCTGCTCGGCCTGCAGCTTGGCGCCCACGTTCTCGCCGACATCCACGTCGGCGATATCAATCGAGAGGATCTCAAAGGCCGTGTTGGCATCGAGCCCCTTGTCCAGGACCGTCTTGGAGATGCGGTCCGGGTTCTCCAGCACCAGCTTGTAGTTCTCCACCGAGCCGATGGTGGACACGATGCCCTCGCCGACACGGGCAATGATGGTCTCCTCGGTGGCGCCGCCCACGAAGCGGTCGAGATTGGTCCGCACCGTCACCCGCGCCTTGGCCTTGATCACGATGCCGTCCTTGGCCACGGCATCAATGGTGCCCTTGCCGCCGGCGGGGTTGGGACAGTCAATGACGCGCGGATTGACCGAGGTCTTGACCGCATCCAGCACGTTCTTGCCGGTGCCCTTGGTGGCCAGGTCAATGGCACAGGCGCGGTTGAAGTCCAGATGGATGCCCGCGCGCTGCGCGGCGATGAGGGCTTGCACCACCATGTCCACATGACCGCCGGCCAGGAAGTGCGTGGACAGGTCATCAATGGTGAGCGGCAGCCCCGATTTCACCGCGGTGATCCGGTTGTCCACAATGAAGCCCACCGGGATCCCCCGCAGGCGCAGGGCGAAGAGCTCCACCAGGCCCACGGCGGCCCCGGACGCCAGGGCCCGCAGCCAGACGGCGCCGAAGCTGGCCAGGAGGAAGAGCAGGGCGAGGCCGAAGACGCCGAGGACGGCGATGGCGACGGTGAGCAGGAGGTTCATGGGGGGCAGGGAATCGGGTTGGGAAAACTCAGGCAACGGCCCGCACCCGGATGCGCGCGCCCTCGATGCCGATGACGGTGACGGACTGTCCGCGCTCCACCGGCTCGCCGGAGGTCACCACGTCCACCCGCTCGCCGGCGATCTCCGCCATGCCGCCCGGACGCAGCGGGGTGAGGGCCACGCCATGGCGGTTCAGCAGGTGGGACTTGGCGGCCGTCTCGGCGGGCGTGACCCGGTCGGATCCCACCAGCCGTCCAATGCGCGTCTCAGGCAGCCGGCGGAGATACCACCACACCCCCGCGATCGCGACGGTCAGGGTGGTGGCGAGGGTCCAGTGACCGGCCGACACCCCGAAGCGCACATAGGTCAGCACCACCGCACCGCCCCAGCAGGCGAGCCCGACGGCGCCCGCGACGAAATGCGGAAACACCGGCTCCAGGAGCATCAGCAAGGCCCCCGCCACCAGCAGGAACACGATGGCCGTCATGGAGGCCGAAGGTGGCATCCACACCACCGCCAACAAGTCGAAATCCCGGCGCTCCCCGCGGGCGGGCGCCTCTCAAGTCTTTGGATGGATGGAACACGGGTCCCGCGTTTGGGTCTGGGCGTCCCGCCCAGACCTCGTGGACTGTTCGGCTCCTGTGCCTCCATTCGCCCCTCTGCCCAGGAAGCCATCTCCGTGGACGAAGAACCGGGCGGGACGCCCCGTTCCGCACGCCGGAGGCGCACGCTCCCCATCCCAAGCAAGTGAGATGCGCCCCCCGCGGGCGGGGCGGGGGGCGAGCGCTGCGGGCCCCCGGCGCCTACACGGTGCGGAAGTTCGGCAGGTGCATCTTCTCGCCGCCGCGCATGGCCGATTCGTGCGCCAGGATGCCCACCATGGTCCAGTTCACCGACTGGTGCACGTCGGGGAAGCTCGGACGGTTCTCCACGATGCTCATCACGAACTCGTGGGCCAGGTGCGGATGGCTCCCGCCGTGTCCGCTGCCCTGGATGAAGCTCAGGTGCGCGTTCTCGGCCATGTCGTACACACACTTCGTGGTGAAGTCCCGGATGCCCTCCGGCAGCAGGTGCGCATAGTCGGGAATCTTGACCTTCTCCACCTTCTCCCCGCCGACGTGCAGCACGGGGTCGTCGTGTTCCACCAACTGCCATTCGAAGGAAGTCTGGGAGCCGTAGCAGTCGAAGCTCTCCTGATACTGGCGCGCGGTGTCGAACAGGTAGCGGGTCACCTCGCCGGCGACATCCTGGTTGCGCACCTTGAACTGGGCGGTCTCGAAGGCGAAGGGCGAGCCGTACTTGGCGATGCGCGCCTCGGAGATGCGTCCGGAGCCCAGGCAGGACACAGACTCCGCCTCGCCGTTGACGATGCCCAGGCAGGGCGAGACGCAGTGGGTCGCGTAGTGCATCGGGGGCAGTCCCTCCCAGTAGCCCGGCCATCCGGCCATGTTCTGCAGGTGGCTGCCGCGCACGAACTGGATGCGCCCGAGGCGCCCCGAGTCGCGAAGCTCACGGACGTAGAGATACTCGCGGCTCCAGACCACGGTCTCCATCATCATGTACTTCTTCCCGCTCTCCCGGCTGGCCTTCACGATCTCGCGGGCCTCCTCCAGCGTGGTGCAGGCGGGGACGGTGCAGGCGACGTGCTTGCCGGCCCGCAGCGCGGCGATGGATTGCGAGGCGTGCAGGTGGATGGGGGAGTTGATGTGCACGGCGTCCACGGCGGGATCCCGCAGCAGGTCCTCGAAGCTGGCGTACTTCTTCTCCACGCCGAACGCCTTGCCGATCTGGTCCAGCTTGTCCTTGGAGCGCTGGCAGACGGCGTACAGGTGGGCGTGCGGATGCCGCTGGTAAATGGGGATGAACTCGGCGCCAAAGCCGAGACCCACGATGGCGATGTTGAGTTTGCGATTCATGGAGCGTGCGTGGCGTCCCGGCAGGCCGCCGGATCCGCAACGGCGGATCCCCCGGCACCGGAAACCCGGTCAGTCAACGCGTCCGGCGAAAACACCGTCAACCGCAAAGTCCCCGGGACGCGGTGCCGGGTGAGAATTTGCGCGCCCGCCCTGAGGTTTTTCATGCCACCGGCAAGACAGGGCCTCGGAACCTCATCCCCTCCGGGTGGAGCCCGGCGCAGGAACTTTTCCTCGCGGACTCTGAACACCGCCCCGACACCGGTCGTCCACCTCCAGCCCCGCGGAATTTCGGAATCCTTTTGACCGGCCGGGAGCCGGGCATTAAACGGAATCCGCGTCACGAACAACAATTTTGGGACGACGCCACCGATGAATTTCTCCGCCGGCCTGATGGCCGCCAGCGACGGGTTTACCCTGGGTTACATCTGGGACCGGGCGACCGCCGAGGCCAAGGTCATCATTGTCCTGCTGCTGGTCTTCTCGATTTTTGCCTGGTCGGTGATGGCCTCGAAGGCGGTCCAGATCCGACGGGCGCGGCGTCTGAACCATTACTTCGAGGCCGAGTTCCGCGGCCAGCCCTCGGTGCTGTCCATTTACGACCGCCGGCTCCAGGTGGTCGGATGCCCCCTCTTCGCCGTGTATCTGGAGGGCTGCAGCGACCTGGACGCCCATCTCAAATCCTCGGAAGGGACCCGGCGTCCGTATTCCACGCTCAAGTCCATGGAGCACGTAAAGCGCACCCTGGAGGGCTCGGTGGCCCGCGAGGCGCTGCGGCTGGAGTCCGGCCTGGTCCTGCTGGCCGTCGCGGTCAGCGGCGCGCCCTTCCTGGGGCTGCTGGGAACCGTGTGGGGAGTCATGGATGCCTTCGGCGCGGTAGCGCTCGCCGCCCAGCAGGGGGTCCGGCCCGACATCGGCGTCATGGCCCCGGGCGTGTCCGCGGCGCTGTCCACCACCGTGGCCGGCCTGCTCGTGGCCATCCCCTCCATGTTTGGCTACAACTGGCTGGTGCACTCGCTCCGGGTGGCCGCGGTGGAGCTCGACAACTTCGCCCAGTCCCTGGCCTCCCGGATGGAAACCGAATTCCTGAAGGACGAGTGAGCTTCCCCTGAGGTGACGCCGCCATGCGCCGGTTTTCCCAACGCAATTCCCTGGTGACGCTGAGCGAGATCAACGTCACGCCGTTGCTGGATCTGGCCTTCGTGCTGCTGATCATCTTCATCATCACCACCCCGGTGCTGGATCAGAGCATTGACCTCAAACTGCCGGTGGGCGGCTCGCCCCGGCGCTCGGCCTCCGTCCAGGACCTGGTGCTCGCGGAGGTGGGACGCGATGGCGTGTATTACTTCAAGGGGCTCAAGGTGGGTGATGTGGGTGCCCTGGAGGCCGCGCTGGTCCGGGAATACCGCCGCAACTCCAACATGGTGGTCCAACTGCGGGCCGACCGCGAGGGACCCTACAAGCTGCCGGTCGGCATCATCGAGGCAGCGCAGCGCAACGGGATCACCCGCTTCAACCTCATGACGGAGCAGGGCAAGCGCCGGTAGAACCGTACCCATGGATCGCACACTGCAACGGAGTCTGATGGGGTCCACAGCGGCCCATGCCGCCGTGCTCCTGGCCGCGATCCTGGTCGGCGGTCTGACGGCGCGGAACGCCATGGATCTGAACGTTCCTGTCCTCGAGATTCTGCCCTCGGATCTGCAGCTTACCATGGGCGATCAGGCCGGCGGAGGCACCCCGAATCCCCTGCCGCAGGGACCACGGGAGATTGCCGGAAGTCCTCCCGCCCAGCCGCAGCCGGTGCCGGCTCCGGCTCCGGCCCCCCAGCCGCCGCCTCCGGTCGTTCCGAAGGTGCAGACTCCTCCCCAGCCGGCGCCCGCGGTCAAGGAGCCACCTGCCAAACCGGCACCCTCCAAGGAGCCCGAGGCGCCGGCGCCCCCCGTCCGGGAGACCGCCCCGAAGATTGAGGTGGCCAAGACGGCGCGTGCGGTGACCCGGGCGCAGGATGTGGATGCCACCCGCCTGGCGGACAAGCCGGTCAAGGTGACCCCCGCGAAGACCGTCGAGATCGCCAGCACCCGGCGCAAACGCACCGAGGACGATGCCCGGGCCGCCACCGAGGCCATCGAGGCCGCGGCGTCGGCTCGACGCGCCCAGGAGCAGCGTCTGGCCAGCGCCCAGAGCCTGGCCGCTCGCATCGCCGGCGCCGCAAGCGGCGTGTCGAAGAACGTGGGGGCGACCACCCAGATCCAGGCGCTTGGGCCGGGCGGCAAGGCCTACGCGCCCTATTACTCCTACCTCCAGGCCACCCTGAAGCGCGAGTGGCGCAAGCCGGCCACCTCCTCCGAGCAGACCGCGCAGGCCACGGTGCAACTGGTGATCGCCAAGGACGGCAGCCTGTTTTCCGCAGACCTCACCAAACGCTCCGGGGTGGCGGCCCTCGACGCGTCCGTGGAGGAGATCTTCCGCCGCGTCCGCCGGTTCGACCGGTTGCCGCCAGATTTCAACGAAGCCCGGATGATTGTTCCCGTCACCTTTGTCCTCGATAGCAGCCTTTCCCAATGAACTCTCGTTTTCTGCAGCCCGCGGTCCTCGCCCTGGCCTGGGTGTTGTCATTCCCGGGCTCGTCCCTCCTGACGGCCGCCGACTCCGGCGTCGTGATCCGCGAAGGCGCCAACCGCACCATCCCCATCGCGATCTCCGGGTTCTCCGACGACGTGCGCAAGATCCTGGAATTCGACCTGTACGTGGTGGGATTCGACATCAACCCCGCCAAGCCCCAATACCTGCTGAAGGGCACTCCGGGCGGTTCGGTGCAGGGGGCCCTCAGCGACGCCAACAACGCCCAGACCCTCTTCGCCCGGGCCTACCCCGGCGCGACGGCCCGGGTGCAGGCCCATGCCCTGGCCAATGACGTGGTGAAGACCCTGCTGCAGGTGCCGGGCGTCGCCAACACCCGCATCGCCTTCAAGAACTCCACCGGGAGCCGCAATGCCCGGGCGGAAATCGTCTCGGAAATCTGGGCCTCGGACTACGACGGGGCCAATGCCGTGTCCCTGACCGGGGACGGCAGCATCGCCGCCGCGCCCTGCTGGGTGCCGGGCAAGCTGGAGCTGTTCTACGCCTCCTACCGCGCCGGACGTCCGGAGATCTACCTCCAGGACCTGCGGACCGGCGACCGGCAGCGGGTGTTCTCCTTCCCG
>JAFLEG010000273.1 GCA_017302195.1 Verrucomicrobiota bacterium | reverse complement strand
CGGCCGGTGGCGTGGCTTCCTACACCTCGGCCATTGTGCCCGCCGGTGTGCAGGCCCTTGGCTCCAGCACCCTGGGCGGACCGTACCTCGCGGTGACGGGGGCCGTGGTGGACTCCCAGGCGAAGACCGTCACGGTGCCCGGCGCGGCGTCGCTTCAGTTTTTCCGCCTCTCCAGCGACGGTCCGGTGGTCATCACGGGTGTCGAGTGGGCCGGCGGCAATCTGGTGATCCGCTACCAGTAAGCCAGGGGCTCGCGGAACTCAGTCCCGTGGGGGCCTGACCGCCCGTGTCGAGAGGCGCTGACGCAGGCCGGAGGACCGCTCCGTTCGGCGCTGGACGGCCTGCCTGAAAATCGCCTCCCGGGACCAGATCTCGACCGACTCGCGGGCGCGGGTGAGTCCGGTATAGATCAGTTCCCGGGTGAGCACGGGTGACATCCGGTCCGGGAGTATGAGCAGGATCCGGTCAAATTCGGATCCCTGGCTCTTGTGCACGGTGAGGGTGTAGGCGGTTTCGTGGGGCGGGAGGCGGGAGGGGGCGACACGCCGCGGATTCGAGTTCTCGCCCGGGAACCAGACCCACGAACGGCCGTCGTCCCCGGGCAGCACCACGCCGAGATCGCCGTTATAAAGCCCGGCGTCCGGATCGTTGGCGGTGATCAGCACCGGACGCCCGGGATACCAGGGTCCGCTCCCGGCCAGGCCCTCGGCCCTCAGCAGGTCCTCCACGGTTTGGTTGAGACCTTCGACTCCCTGCGGGCCCCGGCGCACGGCGGCGAGGATCCGGAAGCGGCCGGCGGCGGCCAGCGCGAGCCGGGGATCACGGCGCATTGCGTCGCCGCCCCAGACGTCCAGCACCTGCCTCCGCAGGGCGGCGCCCAGATCCGAGGGCAATGGACGGAGCGTCGCCGCGCCGTTCGCGGGGTGAGAACCTCCGTGCAGCACACTCCAGGCGGCGTTGGCGTCCCCGGCGTTCACCGCATCGCTGGCCCGATGGATGCCGCTGCCGGGACCGAAGCGGTGGTTCTCGCGCAGTTCGAGGGTGCAGGAGGGGGGCCGGGAGGCCTCGCGGCCATCAGCACCAGGTGCCGCAGGGAAACCGGCCGCCAGATCCGCCAGCACGCTCCCGGCTTCCACGGCTGCCAGTTGGTGCGGGTCGCCGAGGAGGACCAGGTGGGCGGTCGCCGGAAGCGCCTCCACGAGCTTGGTCATCAGGGCCAGGTCCACCATGCTGGCCTCATCCACCACCACCAGGTCCGCAGGAATCGGATGGTCGGCGTTGTGGCGGGGGCGTCCGCTGTCCGGCCGGATGCCCAGCAGCCGGTGCAGGGTCTGCGCACGGCTGGCGACCGCACCCAGCGGCGCCAGGAGGTCCCCGCCGTCCGCCGCCGCCCGCTGCAGGGATTCCTGGAGCCGGGCAACCGCCTTGCCCGTGGGAGCCGTGACCGCAACCCGGGTGTGCCCTCCCGCCGTGGCGATCCATGCCGCGATGGCGCGCGCCACGGTCCACGTCTTGCCAGTGCCGGGTCCGCCCAGGAGCACGGTCAGCCGATGTTCCAGGATCCGGGCGGCCGCCATGCGCTGGAGATCCCCCGGCGGGTGGGAGTTCGGCGGGAAGAGGGCGTCGAGAGCGGTCGCGCCCGCCGTGGAGGCCTCCGGGGGACGGATCAATTCAGGCGCCGCCGCCAGGATGCCCAGGCAGGCCGCCAGGCGCTGTTCGTAATCCCAGTAACGCCGCCAGTAGAGCCGCGAGCCTTCCAGAATGAGCGGTTTGACTTCGCAGGGCCGCCCGACGAGGGAGGGGACGGCTTCCAACTGCCGCCGCCATTCGCTCCAGGACGGCGTCAGCAGCCGGGATCCGTGCTCATTCTCGACCGGAGTGCCGGCGATCAATTCCAGGTCGAGACAGACATGGCCCTCGCTCCGACGCCGGCTGACCAGAGCCGCGGCGAGCAGCACCGAGGGGGGCAGGGAAGGAGGAAGGAGGAAGGAGGAGGGATGAAGGGAAGCGGGCCCGGGGTGGGGCGAGACCCCTGCCGAGCCGTTTGCGTGCGGAGTCGCCATCCCGTCCGTCTGTGATGACCAATACGGTTCGGCGGGAGCCTTGCCCCCACCGGGGAGGGCGGCGAGCCGTTCCATGAGGTAGGCGAACTGGGCGTCGAGTCCGGCGAAGGGCGGCGCGGCCAGCAATTGATCGAGGGCGTCGCGGGTCATGGCATGGGCTCGAGCAGGGTGGCGTCCAGACGCTCCAGCAGCGCACGGGACGGGCGATCGGCGAACACTCCCCGATCCGGAAACTCCGGCGTCACGCCACGGAAAAAAACATACCGCACGCCGCCGAAGTCCCGGTCGTAGTCGTAGTCGGGAATGCGGGATCGCAGCAGGCGGTTCAGGGCGAGCAGATAGAGGTGGTACTGCAGGCCGTAGTGTTCCGCGAGCATGACGCGGTGGAGCGCCTCCGGGTCGTAGTCTTCGGCAGAACCGCCCAGCCAGTTGGATTTCCAGTCCACCAGCCACCAGCGGTCTCCGGCACGCACGATCAGATCCACGAAGCCGCCCAGAATGCCCCGCAGTTCGCCGAAGGTGAGCCGGCGCAGGGAGGCGGCGAACCGGGATCCAAGCGGGCCGTCCGGACCCCCCGCAACGGCATCGGCCAGGGAATCCGGAGTGAGCGTCCGCAGCGGCAGGACGAACTCCATCTCGCGCCAGCAGTCCGTCGCGGGCAGGGATCGCAGGCTATGCCCGCCGAACCAGGGTGCCTCCAGGAGGTGGCCGACCCGGTCGGTCAGGGGATCCGCCAGGGCGGCCGCGTCGAATCCGTGGCGCTGCAGCCCGAGGGTGACCTGCTCCTGCAGCTTCCGGGGATCCGGCGCGTGGAAGGGGATCGTCTCCAGGAGGTCATGCAGGCAGATCCCGGCGGGGATGCCGCGGAACCCGGGCAGCAGGGAGGCCGGAGGCTCGCCGGCCTCCACCGTTTCGCGCCGATCATCGCCGTCGGCCCGCTCGCCGGGGACGCCGTGGACCAGCGCGCTGAAACTGGTCGGCATCCAGTCGCGCCGGATGCTTCCGTGAAAGGGGCGCGCGGCGAAGGTCCCGGCATTCACCGGCACGGGGCGCCACCGGTCGTCGCCGGGCGCCGGCAGGCGGCTTACCGTGATCTGGGGACTCGCGAGCCGTTCCGCCCGCGCGCGTGCCTGTCCGGCATCCAATCCGGCCACCGCCCGCTCCAGCGCCTCCGGCGCCTGATCGAGGGACAGTCCGGTCGGGTCGGACGGGGGCGTCAGCAGCCAGTCCATGGCCCGCACGCCCGCCGGGCCTCCCGGGGTCCAGACCACCGCGCAGCGCTGGCGGGCCCGGGTGAGCGCGACATAGAGCAGCCGCAGGTTCTCCGCGAACTGCTCCCCGGTCTCCTGCGTCTGGTGGCGGGTCCACCCGGGGGATCCCACGTCGTGCCGCAGCCGGTGATCCTCCTCCGGATCGTGGAAGAGCACGGAGGGATCCGTGCCGCGGCGCGGACCGGCCTCCCGGCCGGGGAACGGGCACAGCACCACCGGATACTCCAGCCCCTTGCTGCGGTGAACCGTCACCAGTTGGACGGCGGCGGCATCGCGTTCCAGGCGGAGCAGCGTTTCCTCGGCCGCGGTGCCGCCGTTTCCGGCGGCGGCGCGCTGCTGGGACAGCCATCCGGCGAGCGATCTCGGACCGCGGTGCCCGGCCGCGGCCTCCTGCTGCAGCAGTTCCCCGAGATGCAGGTAGTTGGTGAGCCGGCGTTCGCCGTCGGGGGTCTCGAGCAGACGCCGGCGGGTGGCGCTGTCGCGCAGGACCCGTTCCAGCAGGGGCAGCACCCCCTGCTGTCCCCAGACCCGCCGCCAGGACGCAAACCGTTCGGCCCAGGATTCCCATCCCCCCTCCGTCTCCTGCGTCGCCGCCAGGGAGGCCGCGCCCGCGCCGACCAGTTCGGTGACCAGCACGGCGCGCTGGCTGGGGAGGACGGCGCCGTCCACCAGTCCATCCAGCAGGATCTGGAGATCGTCGGCCTCCGGGGTGGCGAAGACGTTCTGCTGCGTCTGCCGGACGCTGGGAACGCCGCGCCGGGACAGGGCGCGGGCCACCGCTTCGGCCTCATCGTGCCGGGCGACCAGCACGGCGATGTCCCCGGGGGCGAGCGGACGCTTCCCCAACCGGACGCCCGCAGCCAGCCAGCGCACAATCTGCGAGGCCGTCGCTTCGGCCAGGTACTCCTGGCGTCCTTCCTGATGGGTGATGCCGTCCTCCGCCGGATCCCAGCACCAGAGGTCGAGCGGTGCGTCGGAAAGCCCGGGCCCGGTCATGGACTCGGCATCGGCGCGGCCGGATGCCGTCACCGGGTGGAAGGGGATTTCCGGCAGGGCGAAGGGCAGGGGATGGGACTGGAAGATCCGGTTGACGGCGGCCACGAGGCCGGTGGTGGACCGCCAGTTCTGCCCGAGCGTGTAGCGCCGGTCCGCCCGCTGCCGCGCGCGCAGGTAGGCGAAGACGTCGGCGCCGCGAAAGCTGTAGATCGCCTGTTTGGGATCGCCGACGAGGAACAGGGGCATGGCGCCGGATCCAAAAGCCCGTTCAAAGATTTCCCACTGCCGCGGGTCGGTATCCTGGAACTCGTCAATGAGCGCCGCGCCATACCGGGCACGCAGCCCGCGGACCAGCGTCGCGCCCTCGGGGCCCCGGAGTGCCGACGCGACCTGGTGGAGCAGATCGTCGAATCCCAGCACGCCGTCGCGGTGCTTGAGCCGGGAGAGATCGGCGGGCGCCGTGGCCAGCAGCTCGTGGCGCCAGGCGGCCGCCGCCATCGCGAGCGTGTTCTCCAGCCGCGCGCAGGCCTCGAAGAAGGGACCCGATGGCACCGATTCCTTGGAGCGCTTGGAGCGCCTGGACTCCAGGGCGTCGGGCGTCAGGAGCCGCACGGTCGCCAGGGCTTCGGGGGTTCCCCGGTCTGCGGCAAGACCGTCGAGTGCCATCCAGTGGTCGCTCATGACCTCGCTGCGGTTGTAGGGTGTGTTGCCCCAGGTGCCCCCGTCCTCACCGAAGCGGCCCACGATGGCATCCCGGTCGCGGGTCCAGAGGGTCAGCACCGCGTCCAGGGCGGCCTCTGCGTCAGCGAGTACCTCGGCCAGCGAACGGCCCCCGGCCACCGGGAGCAGATCGGGCTCCGCCTGCTGCAGGTGGCGCTGGAGCAGCGCGGCCAGCGACTCCGGGCTGAGGCCTTCGGCCAGGGCCATCAGCAGGCGTCGGCCGGTGGCGGGATAGAACTGGCGCCGCCAGAAATTGTCCGCCGCCTCCTGGACCAGCGCGTCCAGGTTGGGCCGGAACTCGGGCTCGAACCGGGCGCCGGTGGCGAGGGGATGCTCCCGGAGGAGCCGGTGGCAGAAGCCGTGGATGGTGAACACCGCGGCGGCATCGAAGGACTCCAGCGCCACCTCGAGGCGTTGCCGGCGCCGGTCGCGGTCGGCCTCGGTCCCGAGCCTCAGAAGGGCGTCGTCAGATGCCTCGCCTCCGTCACCCGAACGCAGGAACTGCCGGGCGCCGGCGAGGCGCGCGCGGATGCGTCCGCGCAGTTCCGCGGTGGCGGCCTCGGTGAAGGTCACCACCAGCAGGCGATCCACGACGAGGTCGGTCTCCAGGACCAGACGCAGGTAGATCCCCGCAATGGCATGGGTCTTTCCCGTGCCGGCGCTGGCCTCCAGCAGCGTCACGCCGGGAGTCAGCGGGACGGTTTCCAGGGAAAAGGATTCCGGGGCGGCGCTCATGCCGGCTCCTCCGTCCAGTGGGCCCAGAGCGGCGCGAAGACCCGGTCCGCAAGCGCCTGGAACTCGTCGTCCAGCGGATGAGGCTCCACACGGCCGAAACATCGGGCCACCCAGGGATCCGCGGACTCCCCGGGCGAGCCCTGGTTTCCAAACCACGCGGCCAGCGCCCGGGCGAGCGGAGATGTCCGCACCCGGCTGCCGACCGGACGGGTCAACTCCGAGGCGCAGCGGGCAAAGAACGGCAGGGGCCGGCGGCTCCCTTCCATGAGCAGTTCCACGAGGGGGGCCAGGATCCGGTCCGGATCGGAAGGCGCGCTGAGGTGATGCCGAACCACGGTGTCCCGGTCGCCATGGGCCACGAGATGGGCGGCCTGCGGTGCTCCGGCCGGATCCCCTGCGGCAAGCACCACCAGGCGCAGCCAGAGATCCAGGAGATCGGCGGGCTTGAACTTCGCCGGTTTGACCTGGAGCAGGCCCCAGCGGGTGAGTCCGCGCACGCTGCCATGCAGGCGCCTCCCGCCGGCGCAGAGGTCCACGGCAACCGGGGCCACCTCCTGGAAGGCCTCCGGCGGCAACG
>JAFLEG010000272.1 GCA_017302195.1 Verrucomicrobiota bacterium | reverse complement strand
AACGAGGCCTCCCTGACGCGCTCCGCCGCCGCCCTTTCCAGTCCAGGCGACCACCACCCCCGCCCTTGTCTTCCGCCGGCCGGATTCCCATTGTCCCGCGCCTTGGTTCAACGGGCCTTCCAGTTTCCAGAGGACGCCTTTGCCTTCCCCAACGAAACGTTGTGGAGCTATGCAAGGGATCCGGTGTCCGGACGCCAGGTGCACCTGAAGCGCAGCCCGCCGCCTCAGTATCACCTGCGCTGCTTCGTCATGGCCCGGTCGGCGAAGCAGTTCTTCGCACACGCCCGGTTTGATCCCGCTGCCGCACCGCAGCCGCCTGAAGTCCATGCCGAACGCATCGCCGCGGTGGTGTCCCGGGACCCGCGGCAGACCAGCGCGTGGGAGGATCGCATCGTGTTTTCCGGCTTTCCCAGCCTTCGCGCCTTCAGTGCGGCGCATCCCGATCTCTGCCGCGCCGGACTGGGCGGCGCGTGGCAGAGCTACCTGCAGCGCGGGCACTGGCGGATGATCCTTCCCTGGACCCGCCGGGGGCAGCGCGCCGAGGCGCTCCGGTTGGCGGCATCCGTCCGGGCCAACCGCGCCCCGGTGATCCACGTGTACACCTTCCCCGCCCTGACCATCAATCACGCGGTGGTCGCCTATGCGGTGGAGCCGACGGCCACCGGACTGCGGTTCACCACCTACGACCCCAATGCGCCGGAAACCCCGCTCCCGATGGACTTCGAGCAGGGCCCCGGGGAATTCCGGCTGCCACCCACCGTGTACTTCATCGGCGGCCGGGTGGACGCCTACGAGGTCTATTGCGGGCTCCTCCGCTGAACGAGTCCCCGAAGACTTCCGACGGTCAGGAACAGCCAGCCAAAGAAGACCAGTCCGGACAGGTTGACCCCCAGGGAGTACCCCAGCTTGTACGGCCGGCCGGCATTGCGACCGGCGTAGATCTCCTGGTCCTGCCCCGCCAGAAGGGTTGGCCAGGCCACCGGCATCATCGCCCCGTGCAGCATGCCGCGGAACAGGCCGGGGGGATCCGCGAGCCGGGCGTCCGCCCGCATCGCCGCACCACAGGCCCAGGCAATGCCCAGGGCGATGGCAATGGTTGCCGCTGCACGGAGGACCGCCCCCGGAAGTCCGCGGCGGACCGGCGGCGGAGCGGGGGCTTGTTCGGACACCGTCATCTTGTTTCGATGCCGACCATGTTTTTGCGCCGCCGGGCCACGCAAGCGGAATACTTCGATTCCCCGGAGCGGACCGCGGAGGAACTGCAGGAACACTACCGGGGACTCAACCGGATCAACCGGCGCATCCGCTTCGAGCGCCCCTTCCGCCTGTGGATTCCCGAACTGCTGGGCGACGCCGCGTGCCGCAGGCTCACCCTGCTGGACCTCGGCGCGGCGGACGGACTCCTGGGCCGCGAGTTGACCGCCTGGGCCGCCCAGCGCGGCTGGGAGTGGGAGTTCACCAATGTGGATGCCTCGCCCGTGGCCGCCGCGATGGATCCGGGACCGCGCCATCAGGTGGCCTCGGTCCTGAACCTGCCCTTCGACGATGCCAGTTTCGATGTGGTGGTGGCTTCCACCATGACCCACCACCTCGCCACCGATACGGAGGTGGTTGCCCATTTCCGCGAGGCCGACCGAGTTGCCCGCCGTGCCGTGCTGATCTGCGACCTGTTGCGAAGCCTCCCGTTCATGGCTGCCCTCTGGGCGTACGTGGGGTTCGCCGGGGAAGGACGGGCGTTGCAATCGGACGGCGCGCTGTCCGTGCGGCGCGGATGGCGTCCGGAGGAATGGCGCCGCCTCGCCACCGCAGCCGGACTCCAGGGAGCCCGGGTCTGGAAGGAACATGGCACCCGCGTGCTGCTGGCCAGGGTCAAACCGGACCGGACCGCGGGCGGGACTTCGGAGGGCCCCGCTCCATTGGCACCCGATCCGTAACCGGAGGCCCCGTCTTCGCCAGGGCCGGTCAGTCGCAGCTCAGCAATCCAGCGCAAGACTGTCCGCCGCCGCCGCACGCTCCATCCGCAACGCGGCTTCCGACTCAAAGTCCAGGGAGACCGCCATCCCGGCATGGGTGGCTGCGAGCTTCAGCAGACGGGACAGCGTGCGGTTCAACCGAGGCCACTCGCGGCGCCGGAAGTGCCGCAGCGTCTCCGCCTCCGGAAACTCGCGGGCGCCCAGATACCGGAAGTCCGCGTCCGTCCGCAGACGGCCCTCGATTTCATCGGATCCGTGAACGCCTCGAGCATACGCATAACTCAGGAGGGTCAGCAGCATGGGGTAGGAGCAGGCAGCCCGCCCCGCGCGTGCCTGGAATTCCACCGGGAGTTCCCCGGCCGCCTGGACCGCATCCAGGGCCAGATGGGTCAACCGGACCGCCCCCAGCACCTCGGCCAGATCCGCCGGCAGGATCCGCCCCGTCTCCGAAGGTTCCAAGGCCATCGCGTTCATGGCGCTAGAACACGCCCGCCGTGTTACAGACGCATGGCGCACGGGTGACGTCTCTCCATCAACTTCAGCGAACGGCAAAGGGCCGATCCACCGGCCAAGTGTGTCGAGTATTTCAGGCGCCCTGGGGGTTGGCCATGCCTCACGGCAGAGTCGGCCGCAGAATCCTCGATGCGGATGACTTTTTTGGGCTGGGGACTTCCCATACCGTACTCCCGCGATGACCACCCGGCGCGCGATCCCATGGGGCCTGGCTTCACTTGCCATTCTCGCGTTGGTGGTTTTCGCAATCCAGGGGCGGGCGCCCCGGGTCGTCCCATTGCCCATTCCGTTGGAGCAAATCCTCGAGACGCTTCCGCCAAGCGAGCCCAGCCCGGGGAAGACTGCCGTGTTGTCCCTGGGAGCCGCAGCCGTGCCGTCACTGCTCCAGACCCTCCAATCCCGTCAGTGGTACGAGTCGGGAAGCGTGCAGCACCTGCGCGACCACTTTCCCAGGGCGCTGGGTGAATGGGTGCGCCACGCCGATGACGCCGAGCATTGCCGCCGGATCGCGGCCTGGCTCCTGGGGGAACTGGGTCCGGCCGCGGAATCGGCCGCGCCGGCACTGCAGCGTCTGGCGGCAGCACCGGGGCCCGACAACCTCCACAGCCTGCTGGTCCTCGCGCTCGCCCGCATCGAGCCCTACAACCCCGTCGCGTTCTCCAACGCGGCGGCGCTGCTCGCGGGCACCAACCTGTACGGCCGGTACTACGCGACTCTCCATTTGGGGGCGCTGACCAACCACCCGGCGATGGACCCCCGGATTCTGATGCCGGCCCTCTCGGACACCGATGGCTGGAACCGGGCGAACGCCGCCTTCTCGCTGGCTGGATTTGGCCCCCGGGCCCGGGACGCCGCCCCGCGGCTCCGCGAACTGCTCCACGATCCCCACCCCGTCGTCGGAGCCAACGCAGCCTACGCCCTGGCCTTGGTGAGTCCCGCGGAGGAGGCGGTCGCGACGGCCGCGTTCGAAGCCTGGATCCAAAAGGGCGAGCCTGCTCCTGCGACGGTCACCCAGTTTTTTCGGTCCCGAGGCATCAAGGCGGCGCTCCCGCCGGCAACCAGGCCATCCGGTCCGGATCAGTAGCCTTGGGACGCATCCGCACGGAGGCCCGCTGCCGCGGGCTTTCGGCGGGAATCCAGCGGCACCGGGAGCAGGCGAGGACCCAGACAGGCGACGGCGGTTTCAAACCGGGCGGCGCGTGCTTGGGGTCCCAGGAAGGCGTCACGACCCGCGACACACCCGGCCGCCCACGCGGAGAACGCCGGCAACACCACCAGATCCGGCGCCACCAGGAAGCACGGCGCCTTGACCCGGGTCGCCACCCCATCGCCCAACTCCACCGCCGGATGTTCGTGCCCGATCACCGACACCGTGTCGCCACCGTTCAACTGGAAGCACTCCCCATCCACCCCGGGAAGCGCCGCGTCCCCATGGCTCAACAGGAACCGCCCTGCAGTCCATTGCCCACATACCTCGATGGGCAGGCGCCATCCGGAGAGTAACGCCTCAATCCTGCGGTCGTGATTGCCGCGGCACAGGAGGACCCGGAGACCCGCAAGCGGCCGACACAGGGACTCCAGTTCCTCCCGGATTCCCGGCAAAGCTTCCGCCCGATGCACCAGGTCTCCCAGCAGCACCACCGTCCTGGGTGAATGATCCCGCACCAGCGAGGCCATCCGCTCGCCGGCGTCCTCCACGGCGCCCAGGGGCATCAACAGGCCCCGGCGACGCTGAGTCCACGCATAGCCCAGGTGCAGGTCGGCCACCACCAGGGTGGCAGATTCCTCAAGGAACAGCGCCCGGCGAGCATCGAACAGCACTCCCGAGAGCGCCGGCAGTCGGCCCATCCCGGGCGGAAGGGCGACCGGTCTATCCGCCGAAGGAGGTGAGCCGGTCGCAGACATGGGCGGCAAACGGGAGGGAGCAGGTCCACGCAGGGCTGACCGCATTCAGCACGTGCAGGGAACGGGCATCGCCCTCGATCACGAAGTCCATCTCCAGCTTGCGGGTGCGGATGTCCATCAACTGCGCCCGGATGCCCGGCCGGCCCCACTCCGAGTAATCGGAGGGCCGGACGTCCGTCGCCAACTCCCGGGCCAGCGTGGCCAGGTGGGTCCGGGAATACTTGCGCAGTTCCTCGACCGCGAGGCGCCGGAAGTCGAACCCGGCGAAGAGGAACAGCCCGAGATCGCGCCAGGCGATCTCCGTGAACTCCAGTGGATCGAAGCGGTCCAGTCCGGTGTACTGCTCCCGCCAGAAGGCCGGGATGGCCGTGGGCCCGATCTTGGCATGACCGTCCACAGTGACCGTGAAATGCACGCCCAGGAATGGATTCCGTAGGTCGGGTACCGGATAGATGTTGGTGCGGAACGCACCGGCCGGCTCGGAACTGTAGAGGTACAGGCCCTTGAACGGGAGGATCCGGTAGTGCTGCGAGAATCCAAAATCCAGCGCCACCCGATCGGCATACAGCCCGGCGCAGTTCACCACATAGCCGGCGGTCACCCCACCGCGGGCCGTAACCACGGCGTCCCCGGAGCGTCCCGCATACGCGGCGTCGGTCCACACCTGCACCCCTTCCGCCGCGGCATCCCGGCGCATGGCCGCGATCACCTCGGAGGGATCGGCGGTGGCCGTGGTGGGCGACCAGAGGGCGCGCTCATGGGTGATCACCCGGGGTTCGATGCGCCGGGCCTCCGCGGCCGAGACGGACTGCAGTTCCACGCCGTTGCGGGCGCCGCGGCGGAGCAACTCATCCAGTTGGGGCAGATCGGCGGCCGACCGGGCCACCACCAGCTTGCCACAGGGGTTGAGGGCCAGGCCGCGGGACTGGATGTACTCGCGCAGGGCCCGGTTGCCGTCGCGGCAAAACCGCGCCTTGAGCGAGTCCGCGCTGTAATAGAACCCCGCGTGCAGCACGCCGCTGTTGCGCCCGGAGGCGTGCAGCCCGACCCGGGATTCCTTCTCCACCAGCAGCACGCTCCGGTTCGGATGCCGCCGCCGCAGTTCACGGGCCACACATACCCCGATGATGCCTCCGCCAATCACCAGGTAATCCGTCGTCGTCATCGCACCTCGTTTTACAGATCCCACCACAGAAAATTGCGTTCCCCGCCCATGCCGCCGCTGCCGATCAGGCCGCTCCGCCCCAGGTCTTCCACGGCGCCTGACCGCGCTGCCACAGCCCCTCCAGAAGCTGCTGCTCCCGGTAGGTGTCCATGCACTGCCAGAAACCGTCATGGGTGTAGGCCTTGAGCTGCCCCTCCCCGGCCAGGCGCTCCATCGGTCCGCGCTCGAAGACGCAGGCATCGCCGCCGTCGAGGTACTCCCCGATCCGGCGGTGCAGCACCATGAAGCCGCCGCTGATGTAGGCTGCCTCCTGTTCGGGCTTCTCCCGGAACGCGGTGATCGTCCTGCCATCCATGGCCAGCTCGCCAAAGCGGCCCGAGGGCTTCACGGCGGTCACGGTGGCGATCGCCCCATGGCCCTTGTGGAAGGCCACCGCGGCATTGATGTCGGCATCCGTCAGACCGTCGCCATAGGTGAAGAGAAAGGTGTCATCGGAAACATGCGCCAGGGCCCGGCGGAGGCGTCCGCCCGTCTGGGTGTCCTGTCCGGTCTCCAGCAGGGTCACGGTCCAGTCCTCCTCATCATGTCCGGTATGGTACCGGATCTTGGGCTGGCGCCCGAGGGTCAGGGTGACGTCGGAGGTGTTCCAGAGGTAGTTCCGGAAGTAGTCCTTGATCACCTCCCCCTTGTATCCCAGGCAGAGCACGAACTCCCGGTGCCCCGCGGCCGCATAGAGCTTCATGATGTGCCACAGGATGGGACGGCCCCCGACCGGGACCATGGGCTTCGGGCGGTACTCGGTCTCC
>JAFLEG010000271.1 GCA_017302195.1 Verrucomicrobiota bacterium | reverse complement strand
CCGGCGCCGCCGAAGGCGCCGACCTTGCCGCCCTTGAGGAACGGGCAGATCAGGTCAATGACCTTGATGCCGGTGGTCAGGATCTGCGGGCTGGTGGACTGGTCCACCAGCGGCGGCGCGTTGCGATGGATCGGATTGTACTTGTCGGCCTTCACCGGGCCCTGCTCGTCCACCGCC
Organism: Verrucomicrobiota bacterium; assembly: GCA_017302195.1. Classification (GTDB taxonomy): domain Bacteria; phylum Verrucomicrobiota; class Verrucomicrobiia; order Limisphaerales; family UBA9464; genus UBA9464. The sequence continues at coordinate 6,193 of JAFLEG010000271.1, read as the reverse complement.
TCGCCGGTCACATTGAAGACGCGTCCCATGACGGCCTCGCCCACGGGCATCGAGATCGGCACGCCGGCATCGGCGACCTCCATGCCGCGGCGCAGTCCCTCGGTGGTGCTCATGGCGACGGCACGCACCCAGTTGTCACCCAGATGCTGCTGCACCTCCAGGGTGAGCTTAGTGGGGCTCGATCCGGGCGGGGTAAACTCCACGGTCAGCGCGTTGTAGATGGCGGGGAGCTCCGTGGGGAACTCGATGTCCACCACGGGACCAATGATCTGGACGATCTTGCCTTTGTTCATGGGACTCAGCGTTTGAAGGGCGGTAAAAATTGAGGGGCGGTAAACGGGGGGAAATCAGCCCATCGCCATCTGGGCGGTGGTGATTTCGAGCAGTTCCTTGGTGATGTTGGCCTGCCGGAGCTTGTTGTACTCCAGGGTGAGATCCTTGATGATCTGCTTGGCATTGTCGGTCGCGTTTTTCATCGCGACCATGCGGGCGGAGTGCTCGGACGCCTTGGCCTCCTGAAGGAACTGGTACACCTGGTAATTGAGGTAATGCGGCAGCAGGCTGCCCAGAACCTCGGCCGGCGCCGGTTCAAACAGATACTCCTGCTTCGCGGCGCCGAGATCCTCCGCGGCGCCCTCGCCGGTGACATCGGCGCTGACCGCCTTGAGCTCCCCCAGGGGAAGCAATTGCCGCACTTCCGGCTTCTGCGCCAGCGTGGAAATGAAATTGGTGAACGCCACGTCCACGGCATCCACCTCGCCCTTGAGGAACAGCTCCTGGGCGAAGCGGGAAATGGCACGGGCCTCGGCAAACTGCGGCGTGTCGCGGTAGGTGAACTCCGCGGCCAAATCCCGCTTGGTGCGCGCCACGAACTGCGCACCCTTGCGTCCGGCGGTGATGTACGCGGTGCCTCCCTTATCGAGGCGGGCCACCTCGCGGAGCAGGTTGGTGTTGAGTGCGCCGCAGAGCCCCTTGTCGGTGGTGATCAGGATCAGCGCCCGCTTCCGGACCGGACGCACCTCCATGAGCGGATGCGAGAACTCCCCGGCGCCGGCCGTGGCCGCGGCCAGCACCTCGTTCATCAGCGAGGCGTAGGGCCGTCCCGCCAGGGCGGCCAACTGCGCCTTGCGCATCTTGGCCGAGGCGACCATCTGCATCGCCTTGGTGATCTGCGCCGTGCTCTTGACCGACTTGATGCGTCGGCGGATGTCGCGGGTGCTGGGCATGTTTCGGTTCAGTTCGGCGCGCAGCAGGACCGCGACGCCGGATCAAATCAGCGGTAGCTCTGCTTGAACTCGGTGACCGCGGCCTTGAGCTCGGCGGCCAGGGCGTCGCTGACCGCCTTCTCGTTGCGGATCTTCTCCAGCAGCGCCGCCTTCCGGGTCCCGAGGAAGTCGGTGAGCTTGGTCTGGAAATCCTTCACTTTCTCCACCGGCACGTCGTCCAGCAGCGCGTTCTGCATGGTCCACAACACCGCCGCCTGCACCTCGACCGCGATCGGGTTGTACTGGTTCTGCTTGAACAGCTCGACGATGCGCTTGCCGCGTTCCAGCGTGGCCTGGGTCTTGGCATCCAGGTCGGAGCCGAACTGGGCGAAGGCCGCCAGCTCGCGATACTGGGCGAGGTCGAGCTTGATCTTGCCCGCGACCTGCTTCATCGCCTTGGTCTGCGCGGCCGAACCGACGCGGGACACCGACAGACCGACCGAGATGGCGGGTCGGACACCCTGGTAGAAGAGGTCGGTTTCCAGGTAAATCTGACCGTCGGTGATCGAGATGACGTTGGTCGGGATGTAGGCGGAAACGTCGCCGGCCTGGGTCTCGATGATCGGTAGCGCGGTCAGGGACCCGTTGCCGTTCTTCTCGTTCACGCGCGCCGAACGCTCCAGCAGACGGCTGTGCAGGTAGAACACGTCGCCCGGATAGGCCTCGCGGCCCGACGGACGCTTCAGCACCAGCGATACCTGACGGTAGGCAACCGCCTGCTTGGAAAGGTCGTCAAAGATGATCAGCGCATCCATGCCGTTGTCCATGAACCACTCGCCCATCGCCGCGCCGGCGAACGGGGCCAGGTACTGGTTGGCGGCGGAATCGGAGGCCGCGGCGGCCACGACGATGGTGTCCTCCAGCGCGCCGGCCTTCTCCAACTCGGCCACCACGCGGGCGATGTTCGACTGCTTCTGTCCGACGGCGACGTAGATGTTGTACACCGGACGGAACCCCTTGTCCCCGGAAGCGCGGCCCACCTGGTTGATGCGCGCCTGATTGATCATGGTGTCCACCCCGATGGTGGTCTTGCCCGTGGAGCGATCGCCGATGATCAGCTCGCGCTGGCCGCGCCCGATCGGGATCATGGCGTCAATGGCCATGATGCCAGTCTGCAGCGGCTGGCTCACGGACTTCCGCTTCACGATGCCGGGGGCGATCTTCTCGACCGGATAAAACACGTCGCTCACCACCGGGCCCTTGCCGTCAAGCGGACGGCCCAGCGTATCCACCACTCGGCCCAGCAGGCCCTTGCCCACCGGCACCGACAGCAGTTTGCCGGTGGTGCGCACCTCGGTGCCCTCCTTCACCCCGAGGTAGTCGCCGAGGATGATGGCGCCGACCTCGGTCTCCTCCAGGTTCAGGGCCAGGCCCACCACGCCGTTGCCGAAGTCGAGCATCTCGTTGAGCATGGCATCGGTGAGGCCCTCGATCTTGGCCACGCCGTCCGAGGTTTCCCGGACCACGCCGACATTCTGCTTCGACACCGACGTCTTCACGCCGGCGATCTGCGCTTCGATCTCCTGAAGGATGTTGCTCATCGCGGAAACTGAGTTTGAAAATTCGGAAACGAAAAACTGGAAATCAGAGGGAGGCCTGGAGGGCGGCGAGACGTCCGGAGACGCTGCCGTCGTAGATGTCGCTGCCCACGCGAATCTTGATCCCGCCAATCAGGGCGGGATTGACCCACCAGGAGATGTTCAGACCGGGACCGTACTGGCGGGCCAACTGGGCCTCGATGGTCCGCATCAGCTCGGGGGACGTCTCGACCGCGTTCTCAACGCGTGCGGTGCGGCGGTCGAGGTCCAGCTTCACCAGACGCTGAAACTGGGAAAGGATCTGGAGGTAGCCCCGGGGCTTTCTGGACAGCACCTCGCGGACGGCCTCGCGCACCTTCTGCTCATCCAGCACTCCCTGGACGCGGCAGGCATTGAACAGGTCGCGTCCGTCGCGTCGAACCTGCTTGGAGGATTTCATCGGTCGGGGAGAAGAAAGAGGGTGGGGACGATCAGGCGGCGAGCTGGCGAACGGCATCCTCGGCCAGACGGCCCTTCTGGTCGGCCGACAGCACGTCGCCCGTGGACCGCGCCGCGGCCTGCACCACGAGACGCCCAAATTCCTTGCGAAGCTCGCCCTTAAGACGGGCCACCTCGGCATCCCCGGCCTCGCGGGCCTTGGTCAGGATGTTCTGAGCGTCGGTGATGGCCTTCTGGCGTTCCTGCTCGGCAACCACGCCGGCGGCAGCCCGGGCCTCCTCGATGATCTTCGCGGCCTGCTGGCCGGCCTGTCCGATGACTTCCTGGGCCTTCGCTTGGGCGTTGGCCAGTTCGCGTCCGGCCTTCTCGGCGTTGGCGAGACCCTCGGCAATCTTCTGACGCCGCAGCTCCAACTGGGCCAGGATCGGCTTGTAGGCGAACTTGTGCAGCAGGAAGGCGACGATGACGAAGCTGACCGCCTGGGAGATGAACAGCGTGGTGTTGAAGCCAAACTGCTCGCCCGTCTGCTGCGCGATCTGCATCAGGCCGCCCTCGGTGGCGGCAAGGAAGAGGCTGGGAGTCATGGACGGAGAAAAGGGGGCGCCGGACCGAAGCCCGGCGCCGGAGGGTTACCGTGCGAGGAAGATGGCGAAGAACACGATGCCTTCAGCGAAGGCGGTGCTCAAAATCGCCTGCACGAGGATCTTGGTGGCGGCACCGGGATTCCGGCCCACCGCTTCAGACGCCTTCATGCCGATCATTCCCACGCCAATGGCGGCACCCGCCGCGGCAGCCGCGACGTGGAGGTTGCCGGTCATTTCAGCGATCAGGGGCAGCATAGTTGTTTTCCTTGTCTTTCTTGTTGTTGCGGACCGTCCCGGCAGTCTTGCCACCGTCTGACGGCCAAAATGAATCGGAAGAGCCCGTCAGTGGGCCTCCTCCTTGTCGTGTCCGTGACCATGCCCCTCGTCGTCATGGGTGCAGATCAGCAGGGTGAACACCGCGGTGAGCAGCATGAACACCAGGGCCTGAACAACGCCCACCAGCAGTTCCATGCCATAGAACGGCAGCGGGAGGAGCCATCCGAAGTACGGCCCACCCAGGTGCGCCATGGTCTCCAGCATGTTCTCACCGGCGAAAATGTTGCCGTAAAGGCGGAAGCTCAGCGACACCGGGCGGAATAGGATCGAAACCACCTCCAGGATGCCCACGGCGAAGAAGACCAGCACCATTACGATCTTCATGAAGCCGGAGGAATCCCCCTTCACCCCGAAGAGGTGGCTGATGAACCCGCCGACGCCATTGGACTGGATCGCCCAGAAGGTCCAGCAGATGAAGAACACCACCGACATGGCCAGCGTGGTGTTCAGGTCGGCATTGGCGCCGCGCAGCAGCGGTCGCACCACATGGAAGTGACCGTCCTCTTGAACTCCCCAGCCGACGGTGCCCACCCCTGGAATCAATCCGAACCAGTTGGTGGCCAAAATCATGATGAACACCGTCGCAAAGAACCAGAAGGTCTTCTTCACCAGATCGGACCCGATGATGCCCTCCAGAAACTCATACAGCGACTCCACCAGCCACTCGGCGAAGTTCTGAAGACCTTGGGGCACCATCTGCATATTCCGGGTCGCCAACTGGGCGCCCACAATCAGCAGCACCGCCACGCCAAACATCATCAGCGTGGAATTGTTGATCTCCACGGGACCGCTTTTCCACACCCAAGGAGCATCCGCCGGCAAGCCTTCAGCAGCATGCTGCCCGCCACGATGGCCCCCCTCAGTCGCCGCATGCTCGGCTGCCAGCAGTCCGCCTGGAAGCAGGAGCCCCAAACTGAGTGCGAAAATGATGTTGAGCCAGCGCATGACGAAAGGGGAAGCGCGCACGCCGTCAGACTTCGGCATCAGCCCTTCCAAAAGGAAGCTCAAGGCTGGGGACTCGTGAAATATTTCACAAGGAGTTTTTTCTGAGCGTTCGGATGCCTCAGGTCCGGTGCCGTGGCGGCAGCGCCCGGCCGGCGCGATAGTCGCTGGCGGTCATGCCCGTCTGGCGCTTGAACGCCACGCTCAGATACTCCACGTGCTTGAAGCCGGTCCGTTCGGCAATCGCCGCCAGCGGCAGGTCCGTCTCGGCCAGCAAGCGCTTCACGCGGTCGAGCTTCACCGAAAGAATCTGGGCGTGGGGCGAACGCCCGAGCAGCTTCTGGAATCGCGACTCCAGCACACGCCGGGACAACGACACCTGCTGGAGCACGTCGCTCACCGTGATGCCGTCGCAGGCATGCGCCCGGATGAACCGCACGGCGCTCGACAAATGCCGGTCGGCGACAGCCACCACATCGGTGCTTTGGCGTGTCGCCACACCCAGCGGCGCGAAGAGGCGGCCTTCGCCGCGCATGGCCATGCCGCGCATCAGGCGGTCCAGCAGGGCCGCCGCCTCGTAGCCGGTGCGGCGCACGTCCGGGATGACGCTGGACAGCGGCGGGTCGGCCAGATCGCAGAGCAGCTCATCATTGTCCACGCCGAGCACCGCCACGGCGTCCGGCACCGCCAGGCCCAGCCGGCGGCTGGCCTCCAGCACCTGGAGTCCTCGGATGTCATAGCCGGCGAAGATGCCCACCGGCTTCGGCAGTGCTTTCAGCCAGCGGGCCAGCGCCGCCAGTTCGGTCTCCCAGTCCACCCGCCCCTCGCCGCGACGCGCCGGCGTCGGCTCGGGAAACACCTGGCAGTCGAGACCGTGGCGTCCGAGATGCGCCGAGAAGGCGTCCCCGCGCCAGCGCGACCAGTTAACCCGCGCGTCGCCGCAGTAGCCGAAGTGCCGGAAGCCGCGTTCCCGCAGATGCTCCGCCGCCATGAGCGCGATGGCCCGGTCGTCGGTCTCCAGCCAGGGAACATCCGGCAACAGGCGGGCCGCGCTGACATCCACCGCCGGCAGCCGGGTCGCCGCCACGGC
>JAFLEG010000270.1 GCA_017302195.1 Verrucomicrobiota bacterium | reverse complement strand
CACCGGTGCCTCCAGCGCGGGCGGCAACGCCGTCGCGCCCCACACCGCCACCGAGGGAATCAGCAACGCACTCCCGGCCACCACGCCACGCAACGCTCGCATGCTGCGGCGAACAGTATCGGGCCCGGTCACCAGCTCAAGCCCGGTGCATCCTAAGGTTGTCGGTGTCGGTGTTTGGCGTCCGGACGAGGAGAACGCTTCCCAGCTTGGCCCAGGGCTCGGGCACCTGCACGATCCCATATTGCTCCGTCCGCCCCATGGAATCGTAGCGAGCCGTGGACTGCGGTGGCTCGCCACCGCTTTGGCGTGAGACGCGGCCTTCGCCCTGGAGGGGAATGAACGCCCGGCCTCCACCCCGCCCGTCGTTCCAAAGCGGCGTCTCCGCTGCGCTCCGCCGCCCGCACTCCAAGGAACTGCGGCTCCTGCACGACCCCATATTCCTCGGTCCAGCGGGTGGAGTCGCTGCCGGGGGGACGGGGAAGGGTTGCGTTCCGGTGCTTGCCTCGTTGCCTTTCATTCGCCCACGAGCGCAGCGGATTCGAATGGGGCCGCGGTGGAACGCAGCCCTACCAGGAGTTGGGTTTCCTCTGCGCCCTTTGCGGTCCTTGGTGTGAGGCATCTCCAACTCGACCGCCCGCCGCGGAGGGCAGCGGTGCAGACTCGCGCCGTGATTCGGGGCTGGAATCCATTGGCAGAACCAGGCTACCTACATCCCGCAACACTGACGTCGTTCTCAATCCGAGTTTTCCATGAAGATCCTGCGCCCCATCGCCTCGCTCGTCGTCCTCCTGGCCTCGCCCGTCATGACCGGATGCATGCACCACGGCTCGGTCCGGTCCGTCACCGAGACGGACAATGGGACCACCATCGCCCTGGGACGTCATGATGTGCTGGAGGTGATCCTGCCGGGCAATCCGTCCACCGGATACTCCTGGCAGACCGTCCAGTTGAACTCCTGGGTGCTGGCCCCTCTCCGGCGTCCGGTCTTCACCCCGCCGTCGGCATCCACGGGCACCAATGACACCCCGCGGGTGGGCGCCGGCGGCAGCTTCCGCATGACCTACGAGGTGGTAGGTGCGGGGACCTCGCCCCTGGAACTCTCCTACACGCGCCCCTGGGAGCCGGAGACCAATCCCAACCAGACCTTCAAGATCACCGTGAACGTCGCCAAATAGGGGAAACTCAGGGGGCGGCCGGAGCGGACAGAACCCCGAGCGCAGTGACGCGATCCTTCCTGCGGATCAGCAGCCGGTCGCCTCCGGCCTGCGGCAGCACCGCCAGTTCATCCACCGGCCCATCCATTGGCAGCAGGGTGCGCTCAACGCCGTCAGCGCTGGCCACCACCAGCGCGTCGGGCCGCCCGCGGAAGACCCATTCCCGGATCCCATCGCCGTCCAGATCGGGCGCCACAAAACGGCGCTGGCGCCAGTGGCCCGCCGCTCCCGGGGCCGGCGTCCGCCACGCGATCCGCCCCTCCGGATCGAATGCGGCCACCGTGTCGCGATCCAGTTCGGCAATGATCTGGACGCGCCCGGCGGCCTCCATGCGCGCCGCGGACATCGGGGCACAGTACTCGTCATCAGGCCGAAGGGTTCGGACCCGTTTCCCCGCGGCGTCATACACGCGCACCGAGCCACCCGCCTCGGTGGCGAACACGGCCGCGGGATGTCCGGATTCGGCGGACACCACCGCCTGATTCCAGACATTGCCGATCCGGGCATCGCTCCAAAGCGTGTCGCCAGATCCCGAAAGCGCGACCAATCCCCCGCTGCCGTTCATTCCCATCACCAACTCGTCGGCCCCGTCGCCGTCGAGATCCCCCCAGTGGGCGCCATCCACCCCGTGCGGGCTCGGATGCGCCCACAGCCGCCGGCCATCAGCGCCCAGGACGACGATCTCCTTGCCCCAGTTCTCATAGGCAAGGAGACGCGCCGCGCCGTCCCCTGCCCGGCCGACTTCCAGGAACGCCGCATCGCAGTCCATCGGGACGGACCCCTCCAATTGCCCGGCCGCCGACACCCGGTGCATCCGGTTCCCGGTGCTGGCGACCGCCAGATCCGCTATCCCGTCGCCATTCAGGTCGCCGGACGCCATGGCCGTCGCGCCGGGAATCTCCAGGGACCAGAGCGGCTGCAAGGCCAGCGGATGCGGCGCCGGCGTCAAACCGGACTGCGGCGCCGCGGGAGGTTCCCGGGGAGGTCCCTGATGGTCGGGACCCACGGCCTGTTCGCGAAGCAGCTCCAGATCGTGATATCCCACCAGCACCTTCTGGAGAATCCCATTCCGATCCACGACAAACGTGGTCGGAAGGGACTTCACCTCATCGTAGGGCGGCCCGGGCGACTCCGCGGAACCCAGCGGGTACGGCACCTGTTCCTTGGAGGCGAACTTGCGGACGGTCTCGGCATCCTCGGAACTGATGCCCACGATCTCCAGTTGGTCACGGGGAACCTCCCGGTAGAGCGCAGCAAAGTGGGGGATCTCCTTCACGCAGGGCGGGCACCAGGTCGCCCAAAAATCCAGGAGCACCCGGCGTCCCTTCAGCTCGGACAGACGGATCTTTCGGCCGTCCACCGTGGTCACCTCAATGTCCGGCGCCGGCACGCCTTCCCAGGCCGCCAGGGAACTGGACTGACCGCCCCGGTCCATCTGGCGGACGGTGACCACCACCAGAGCCAGCATGGCGACGGACAGCACAAGGCCAAGCGCCGAGGTGACCAGGCCCCACAGCGCCAGCGCGGACCGGCGATGGCGCTTCAGCGCCACAACGGCCAGCACCCCGCCCACCATGGCCGGAAGCAGTCCGATGACCACAATCCCCAGCGCCACCGAGAGAATGCCAAGCACCAGGCTGGCGATCGCGAGTCCCAGGAAGGATTGAGAGGGTGGTGTACTCGGGCTCATGGGCGGCAGCGACACCCAAAATCCGCTGTATCCGGCCAACATCAAGGGGATTTACAGACGGCTCCATGGACGTCCCTCGGCCTGGGCGCCATCCTCCATTCATGTGGGTACCCGCTCGACACCGGTGGCGCCCCTGCGTCGCCTTCCTGTCTCTGCTGGCCTACATCGCCCTCCACTTCGGGCTTTCGCGGCACTCGCTCCGGCAGGTGAGGGAGTCCTGGGGAATTGATGGCTACTTCTACCTGCCCTTGCGTCCTGAAACCATCGCCCGCAACGAACGGTGGCTGCCGCCGCATCGTCTGCTCTGCTGGGTCTTCTGGCCTGTCCGCCGGGCAAATCAAGCGCTGCTGAGGGGTCCTGAGCCGATTGACAGCATGCCGATGCTGTCGCTGGGAGGCGAACGCCAGCAGACCGACATCGAGTGATGTCGGCGCCGGCCTCCAGCAGTTGCAAGGTCCTGGTTCTACCTACCTCAGGAAGGCCTCGTGCAGGCCGCCGTCCACGGTGATCACCTGTCCGGTGGTCTTGCTGAGGCGCTGGGTCACCAGGAGGAAGTACGCCTCAGCCTGATCGGCGGGCGTGATGGGCGCCTTGGTCAGCGTGCGGTCGGCGTAGAATTGGGCCAGTTTCCTCACCAGCGACTCCGTCGCCTCGTCGTCGGTGTAGGGAATGTGGTACTTGGCCAGTGACCCGATGACCCGGTCCCGGGGGAACATGGCAGACCCCTGCACCACGGTGGCCGGCGCCACGCCGTTGACCCGCACGAGGGGGCTCAACTCCATGGCCAGTTCGCGGACCAGGTGGTTCGCTGCCGCCTTGGAACAGTCGTAGGCCACGCTGCCTTTCTTGGCCACCACCGCGTTGGCACTGGTGGTCAGCACCAGGCTGCCGCGCAATCCCTGATCCTTCCAGGTGCGCGCCGCCTCATCCCCCACCAGGTAGCTGCCGGTGACGTTGACATTGAAGGTGAAGGCCCATTTGTCGTCGGGAATGTGCCCCGAGGTATCGCTCGGCCAGAACACGCCGGCCGTGACGCAGATGGAATCGAAGCCGCCGTAGGCCAGCGCCACCTGGTCCAGCATGGCGCGGATGCTGGATCGGTTGGTGATGTCACAGGCCAAGCCGATGGCGGGGCCACAGTTGGAGAGGCCGGTGCCGGCCACCCCGATGCCCTGCCCCAGCTTGTCGGTGATCTCCTTGGCCGTGGCCTGGGCGGCCTCGGCCTTCATGTCCACACAGACAATGTGGGCGCCCTCGCGGCTGAGGCGCAGCGCTGTCTCGCGTCCGATGCCCGAGCCGGCGCCGATGACGAGGACGACCTGCCGCGCCAACTCCTTCTCGGCCGGCATGCGCTTGAGCTTGGCCTCCTCCAGCAGCCAGTACTCGATGTCAAAGGCCTCCTGCTGCGGCAGCGCGATGTAGCGGTCTACGGCCTCGGCGCCCCGCATGACCTCGACGGCGCAGTTGTAGAACTCCGCCGTGACCCGCGATTCCGACTTGTCCTTGCCCCAGGCGATCATGCCCACGCCGGGAATGAGCACCACGGTCGGGTTCGGATCCCGCATGGCCGGCGAATTGGCGTGGCGGCAGCGGTCGTAGTAGGCGGCGTAGTCCTTGCGGTACTGCTCGATCCCCGCCTGGAGCTTGGCGCGCAGCGCGGCGGCGTCCTCGACCTGCGGATTCCAGTCCACGTACAGCGGCTTGATCTTGGTGCGGAGAAAGTGGTCGGGACAACTGGTGCCCAGCTCGGCGAGCCGTGCGGCGTCCCGGGAATTGACGAAGCGCAGGATCTTGTCGTCGTCCTGCACCGTGCCGATGAAGCGCCGCTGCTGGCTCACCTGCCCGCGGAGCCACGGCAGGATGCCTGCCAGCACGGTTTGGCGCACCTCGGGCGGCAGGGTCTGGTACTTCGCCCCGCCAAACGCCGCCGCATCGCCGCCCTTGGCCGCATAGCACTTCTCGATGTGGGCCGCGGCGGTCTCGATGTATTCCAGCGTGCGGGCATAGCATTCGCGGTCGTCGTCGGCCCAGGAGATGAACCCGTGCTGGCCCATCATGATGGCCTTCACGTCGGGCTGCTGCCGGCAGATTTCCTGCATGGCCAGGCCCAGCTCAAAGCCGGGCCGCATCCAGGGCACATAGGCCATCCCGCCGCCGAAGATCTCCCGGGTCAGCTCCTCGCAGCGGGCGCTGGCCGCGATGGCGATGATCGCGTTGGGATGCATGTGGTCCACAAACGCCGCCGGGATGAAGCTGTGCAGGGGGGTGTCAATGGAACTGGCCCGCGGGTTGAGGTTGAAGGTGGTGTGGTTGTAGGCCGCCACCATGTCGTCCTCGGCGGCCGACTTCAGCCCCTTGTCGGTCCGGGCTGCGTAGCTCTTCTGGAGGCCCAGCAGCCGGTCCTGGTACAGCGAGGAGAAGTTCTCCCGGGCGCTGGTCCGCAGGTCGCCTCCCGATCCCTTGACCCAGAGGACGGTGACCGGTTCGCCGGTGAGCGGATCCCGCTCCTGCAGTTTGGACGACGTGTTGCCGCCGCCGGTGTTGGTGATGCGCTGGTCGGCGCCCAGGCGGTTGGATCGGTACACCAGCCGGTCCACACCGGCGAGGGACGCCACTTCGGCGTCATTCCAGAGGTCGTGAACGTGGAGGAATTTCTTGGAGGAGGCAGGAATCGTAGAAATGGGCGGCTGCCCGAAGGCGCCGCCGGAACCGGAAAAATCCCACCGCGCCACCCGTCCGGGCAATGGGAATCTTGGGGCCAAATGTCGCTCGAGCTGGAGGCTCCATTCCGGGTGGCAGTGGGTACCCTCTCGAAGGAACTGCTCGCCGAGGGCCTTCCGCCCCCCCACGAGGCGGCCGGACGAACGATGACCTTCCTGGACACCGGGATTCTCGACGGCGCCGTTCTGGATCATGTCCACAAACCCGATCCAGCCCGCCAGCGATTCGGAGACGCCTCCGATCAGGTCCGGAGAGGCGCTGCTGAGAATCAGGAAGCGTGCGGGATTGTCGTGGCGATCCGCCAGGACGCGCAAGAGCGGGAAGAGGTCTGGACGACGCTGGAGTTCGTCAATGACCACCAGGCTGGTGAGCTTCCCCAGCGACTGGCGAGGCGCCTCCAACGGGGACAGATCCAGCGGATTCGAGGTCAGAATACGGGTCCGGATGCCACGTGCCGCCCGCTCCTCGCGAAGCGGATTGGGCGTTGCTGCCGCGCTCATATGCTACGGATCCGTTCCAGTAAGCGGGGATACTCGTTGCCTGGAACCGTACGCAATTGTCAATGTTACAGACCTCATTGGCGCCCTACTCCGATTCACCTACGTGATTTTAGCTCAGCAATTTTCTCATTATACACACGCACAAATTGCTTCTCCCAGTAAGGGTGTCCAGAACTGTCAAATGTCATTCCAGCAGGATAGGCCACGGCTGCATTGGAAATTGCATTTGTCAGTCCAGCATCAAAATTCCTGCGCGCGATCG
>JAFLEG010000027.1 GCA_017302195.1 Verrucomicrobiota bacterium | reverse complement strand
CGCCCTGCGCGATGCGGTCACCTACGGTCCTGTCGGGGCCGATGTGGCCCTGGGCCGCACCGAGGCGGCGCCCACCGAGTTCGTCCCCGTGCCGCCCACCCCGGGCGCGGCGAATCCCTGAGCTTCTACCGTGGCCCATCGCGGCTTGCGGAGGACCGTTGCCGGGAGGAGCCTCCGCCAACGTCCATCGCCCCTCATGAAACTCTCCCGTCGTTCCGCGCTCGCCGCCGCCTCCTCCACCGCCCTGGCCGGACTCGCCCACCGGCTGGAAGCCGCCGATGCGGCGTCCGGACTCAAGGGCCGCATCCACCATTCGGTCTGCAAGTGGTGTTACCCGAAGGTGCCGCTGGACGATCTCGCCCGCTGGGGACGCGAGCACGGACTGACCTCCATCGAGCTGCTGTCGGTGGAGGAAATTCCAACCGTGCAGAAGCACGGCCTGACCTGCGCCATGGTCAGCGGGATTCCGGGAGGCATCACCAAGGGCCTGAACCGTGCCGAGAACCACGCCGCGATCCAGGAGTGGTTCGCCCTGACGGCGCCCCAGGTCTCGAAATTGGGCTGCCGCAATGTCATCTGCTTCTCGGGCAACCGGGCTGGGCAATCCGACGAGGAGGGCCTCAAGGTCTGCGCCGAGGGGCTCCGCAAGCTGCTGCCCACCGCCGAGAAGCACAACCTCACCCTGGTCATGGAGCTGCTGAACTCCAAGGTGGACCACGCCGACTACCAGTGCGACCACAGCGCCTGGGGCACCGCCCTGTGCCGGGCGGTGGGCTCCGACCGCTTCAAACTGCTCTACGACATCTACCACATGCAGATCATGGAGGGCGACGTCATCGCCACCATCCGCAAGGCGCATCCGTACATCGCCCACTACCACACCGGTGGTGTCCCCGGACGCCACGAGATAGATGAATCCCAGGAGGTCTTCTACCCAGCCGTCATGCGCGCCATCGCCGACACCGGATTCCAAGGCCACGTCGCCCAGGAGTTCATCCCGGCCCGGCCCGACGTCCTCGCCTCACTGAATCAAGGCATCACCATCTGCGACGTGTGAGCGGCGGGGCAGTGGATAATCATCATCCCCCATGGCAGCGGGACGCCCTGCGCTCGAAATGGCAAATGTCAGGATCTGGCGCCATTGCCCCAATCTGGACTTCGTGGGCGTTGCTCAAGCTTACCGTGATGGGATCTCAGGGAACCGCCTGCAGCGCCTGGAATTTCGGGAGTGTGTTCTCAATCAGCCAGATCAGGTCGTCTGCAGCAACCTGAGGCCCGTCCCCGGCCATCTCGGCCAGGGAGTAGCGGCGCTTGAGGAACTGAACCACATGGGACGAGTCCTGACCTCCGGCGGGAATGAATGTCCAATGGGCCGGTCGGAGGATCTGGAGATCTCTGAGGATTCGTTCGACCTGTTTCAGATAGTGCCCCGACCCAAGGCCCTTCTGATGGGAAGCGTGGTAGAATTGGACCTCGGCTTGGGCGGCTATCGGAGGGCTCCCTGCCATGATGTTCGGTTCTACCAACGGATCGTACCTCCCCACAGACACCTCGTAGCAGGCCCAGCTCGGGTCCCAGAATCCACGCGGATGCCTCGGGGTTGGAGGCAGAAGCCCCAAGCGCAGGATGTCGCCGCATCCTTTCTTGGAGACCGACCTCGGCCCCTTCTTCTCCCATTCCAGTTTTGCCCGCAAGGAGCGGGGCAGACGTTGCTCGACGGAGTCATGGATCTGTTGAAGAAGGTTCTCTCGGCTCATGGGGCTGTGTTAGTTCAGTGGAATGGCTTGTGCGGTAATCGTCCACCAAACCGTCTTCTAGGAACAGTAGAGGGTTTTGCGAGAAATGAGGGGGCAACAGGGACAGCGCATCTATCGGTAGGTCTGGCGATGGCGGACCCTCTTTTTGCGCGCGCGATCCTGCGCCGATGCGCCAGCGTGGTCTGAAGGCTCCCGTGTCGTTCCCCGTCGCCCACCATCACTGCATGTCGAGGGTGGTGAACTGCGACGTCATCTTCGGTCCCCCGGAGCGCGAACAGTTCGTGCGCCTGCTCCGCGAGTACGAACGCTTCTGCGGGTCCGGGTGCTCACCTTCGGCGTCCTTTCCAACCACTTCCACCTCCTGGTCGAGGTTCCAGCACGTCAAGCCCAGCCCTTGAGCGCCGAGGAGGTGCTGTCTCGCATCGAGGCCCTCTCCGCCTCGGGCCCTCACCTCCAGGCGCTTTCGCCAGCGGCTCGACCAGTTCCGGGTCGCCAGGGATGCGGCGGGCGAACGGGCGTTCCTGGACCGGGTCTGCTCCCCGATGTGGGACATCAGCGGGTATCTGCAGCGGCTCAAGCAGCGCTTCACCCAGTGGTTCAACCGGCGAAATGGACGCCGGGGGATTTCATGGTCCCTCCGACAATTGTCCTGTCCCTTGCTCCACACACCGCCGTTGGCTGCAGGATTGTCGGCGCAAGGCTTGGCTCGACGGGATGCGCGAAGTGTCCGATGGACAGGGGTGTGAAGGCGTTCTTCCAACGGGCGGTGGTGACCCTGTGCAGCGGGTACATCATCGTTTACTTCGGGGAGTTCGTCTTTTGGGCCACCCCGGATCGCGAGGGGATGACGCCCGGGGGCCTGATCGCCGTGTGGTTGATGTATTCGGTCATGGCCTACCCGTTTCTCTGGGTCGTCAACCAGTTCCGGGTGCGCGATCCCTGGGCCGTGTGGATGGCCGGGGCCTTCTACGGATGGTTCGAGGAGGGGTTGGTGGTGCAGACGACCTACGGATCGCCCGACACCCCATTCCCCATGTCCATCTCGTTCACCGCGCTGGCCTGGCATGCGCCGATCGACATCTGGATCGGCTGGTACGCCATGCGGCGGGTGCTGGCGCAGAACCGTCTGGTGACGACCCTCGCATGGGCGTCCGGCATCGGAGTCTTCTACGGGCTCTGGGGCATCTTCTGGTGGAACGAACCGCCGCCCCCCATGAAGGCGCTGCTGGACGCCGGGCGAAAGGATCTGGTGGCGCTGCACTTTGCCCTGTTCGCCTTCGGCACGACGGTGCCGCTCCTCCTCGCCTACGGACTGCTCCAGCGAATGGCGCCGATCCAGTTCCGGCCCTCGACGGTGGAGCGCTGGGGCTTCGTCGGGCTGGCGTTGCTCTATTTTGCCTTCGTCACCGTTCCTGCGGCGCCCCGGGCACTGTGGGTGCTGCCGCCGCTGATGGGTCTGACCTTCTGGGCTCTGAACTGCAATCGGCGGATTGAGACACGCCCGGATGTCCTCGCGGCAATCCCCGGACCGGTGAAGCACTGGAACTACCCGGTGCTGTTGGCCATTCCGCTGATGGCAAGTGTTGTGTACGGCGTGGCGCTGGCGTGGGACGTACGTGCCGCGACGAACCTGGCGTTCTACTACGTCGCCACCCCTGTGGGCGCCCTGCTCTGGATTGCCGGGGTGGTGGTGTGCGTCGGACGGGGGCGTCCGGGCCGGCGTCCACTCCCGTGCGCGTCGGACGAGTAGCGGAGGTTGGGACCCAACAGAGACAGGACAACTACCGGTAGATCTCGCGATGGCGGAGCCAGCTTGTGGTGCGCGATCCGGTGCCCATGCGCCAGCGTCGTCCGAAGGCCCCGCCTCGTTCCCCCTCGGCAGAATCTCAATCTTCGGAGCATCTCAGGAGGGGCGGATCATCTCGATCCCAAAAGGCTTTCCCAAAACCGTGCTTCACCGCGCCATCCGATGCCTGCCAGCACCACGCTGCTGTCGAACAACGCTTTTACGAAGTTCGGCGACGGCTCCGGCGCAGGCCGACCCATTGCTGCATCACGGTCGCAGGGGGTTCCCCAACCGGGGCGCCCTTCATCGCGGCCTGGATCATGGCCAGGTCCTCCGCAATCCGCTGCTCCCGGCGGTGACGCAGAAGATCACGCACGTACTCGCAAGTTCCCGAATCCACCCGCTGACATGTCCGCCCGGGCAAAAGCGTCCAAATCGTCGGTCAGGGACACATTGGCCGTCTTGGTAGGTAAAGGCGAACGCTGGATTCCGCCAATGATTGTCAAGGTATGCCATTCGACGCCGCCGATCACGAACCTCGTGTCCCAGGTGTGAGGTCTCTGCCGGTGGAATCGCCTCCCTGACGATGAGGTGAAGGAGTGACGTGGGACGTCCACGGGCCTGCGGCTCGTTGAAAGCTTGCCCCACCTTGAGGATGGACCTCCTTGGGATCCGCTTGGCGCAACGCGGCCCCCCGTTCCCCGCAGCGCCTCCACGTGCCGGGCGGCAGAATATGGGGTCGTGCAGGAGCCCGAGGCCTATCGCTCAAGTTGCGGTCAGGCGCCCGGATTCGGCGCGGCCTCAGGCTCGGGCTCGACCCATTTGCCGTGTTCCCGGATGAGGTCCACGAGGCGGTCCACCGCCTCGTCTTCGGGGATGTTGAACTTCACCGGCTTCCGGCCGACGTAGAGGTTGATCTTGTTCGGCGCGCCCCCCACGTAGCCGAAGTCGGCGTCCGCCA
The DNA here is from genome assembly GCA_017302195.1 of Verrucomicrobiota bacterium. Taxonomy (GTDB): domain Bacteria; phylum Verrucomicrobiota; class Verrucomicrobiia; order Limisphaerales; family UBA9464; genus UBA9464. The sequence goes on along the minus strand of JAFLEG010000027.1, from coordinate 11,062 downwards.
TCTCGCCGGGGCCGTTCACGATGCAGCCCATGATGGCGATCTTCACTCCCTTGAGATGGTCGGTGCGCGCCTTGATGCGCGCGGTGACCGTCTGGAGGTTGAACAGCGTCCGACCGCAGCTCGGACACGCCACGTAGTCCGTCTTGAAGGAGCGGCAGCCCGCGGCCTGGAGGATGTTGAACGCCAGACGCAGGGACTGTCCGGCGCCCGGTTCGCCGCGGACCAGGATGGCGTCGCCGATGCCGTCGGCCAGCAGCGCCCCCAGGGTTGCCGCGGCGCGGAGCAGCGCGACCTCCGGGGTCAGGGGTGGCGCGGGGATGGCCAGGCAGTCCTTGAGCAGGATCGGATTCCGCCGCCCGAGCCGCTCCAACTGGAGGGCGAGCAGCCGGAAGGCCCGGAGGGGAGGCAGGGATACACCGTCGGCCACGGTGACCAGTTGCGTGTCGCACGGGATCTGCTCCAGCGCGATGGGGAGGGCCGGATCCAGCTCCAGCACGTTCAGATCCTCGTAGATGCCCTCCGGCTTGACGTCCGCCTTGGGTGAAATGCGGGGCGCCACCTGATCGAACACACTCTGCGGCACCACGACGCGCACCGTCTGCTCTCCCCCGGCCTTCACGTCACCCAGATCGGCCTCCCCGGTCTCGCGGCGGGCGTAGTGGAACGGATCGTAGGGCAGCTCCGATGCGGCGGGCATGGCCACGCCGGCGCCGGCGGTGGACAGGGCCGGGATCTGGGCCAGCAGGTCGTTGCATACGGCGATCTCCCGGGGGCTGTCCTCGGTGAGGGACACCCGGATGGTATCGCCCAGTCCGTCACACAGCAGGGACCCGATGCCGATGGCCGACTTGATCCGGCCATCCTCGCCCTCGCCGGCCTCCGTGACGCCGAGGTGCAGCGGGTAGTTCCAGTCCGCTCCCTCCTGCTCCAGCCGCGCCGCCAGCAGCCGGTAGCATTCGATCATCACCTTCGGATTCGACGACTTCATCGAGAACACGAAGTGATGGAAGTCGTGCCGGCGGCAGATGCGGGCAAACTCCAGGGCGCTCTCCACCATGCCCAGCGGCGTGTCGCCGTACCGGTTCATGATGCGGTCGCTCAGGGAACCGTGATTGGTGCCGATGCGCAGGGCGCGTCCGAGGCGTTTGGCCTCCAGAACCAGCGGGGTGAAGGCCTGCTCGATCCGTTCCAGTTCCGCGGCGTAGTCCGCGTCGGTGTATTCGATCACCGCGAACTTCTTCTTGTCGGCGTAGTTGCCCGGGTTCACCCGGACCTTCTCCACCCACTTCACGGCCTCCATCGCCGCCTCAGGCTTGAAATGGATGTCGGCCACGATCGGCACCCGGCATCCGCGCGAGCGCAGCTCGCGGACGATGTGTTCCAGGTTCGCGGCATCCTTCACTGTCGGGGCGGTGATGCGGACGATCTGGCACCCGACCGCCACCAGTTCCAGGGTCTGCTGGACGCAGGCCGCGGTGTCCATGGTGTCGCAGGTGAGCATGGACTGCTTCACCACCGGGTGCGTGCCGCCGATGACCACACCGCCCCGCGAGGGATCCCCCACCGGCACCTCGCGGGCCGCGCGTCGGGTGAAGCTCCAGGGGGACGCACAATAACGCATCGTCACAGGCCGGAAATCGTGGCTCAGATCGGGTCCGCCGTCGAGTGTGGGCAAAAGGACGATGGGTGTCCCCGCGCCTCTCGAAGTTGTCGTTGGCACTTCCCGGCGTGCGGTCTCCCGGAAAGGAGGGGCTCACACAGAGGCCACCGAGGGCACAGAGGAAAGTCCCTCGCTCTTGAAGGACGAGCGTTGCGAGTCCCCAAGGTTGTCCCAGCAGTTTGCCGCAGAACCGTGGGCTGGCCGCCAAGACCAAAGAAAGCCCCGGCGTGTACGGCGGTGCCGGGCCGTCGTCGAGGTCTGCGCAGCGCCATCACCCTGCCCGGAAAAGAGTCTCCGCTGTGGCTTTTGAAGCCTTCGTGTGAGGCCCCTCCGGTTCCCCCAATGCCCATGCTTCCGACGCTTCTGAAAACTCAGGCCAGAGGTCGCCAACAACTTCCGGAGGCACCGTGGGTGGCCTGTCCATCGTTGCTCTCGTTGCTTCCGTCCATTCACCTTCCGAAGCCGAGATCACGCCCGAGGTTTTTCGTGGCTGGCAGGAGTCGTCGGGATGTCCTGCCGACATGCGGTCGGCGACCACTGAGGGAGGATCTGCCGGGGAACTCCGCCGATGGGCGGAGTCCTGGGAACAGACCGGCGAATTCCAGGGGGAGGTCAAGCGGCAAGGCCTTGCCCGGATGGATGATGCGGCGGCACAGCACTCGATCCGGCTTCTGTCCTCTGACGAACGTCTCTGGTTCGACCCGAAGGCGGTCTCGGTTCTGGTGGAACCGCAGCGACTCTTCCAGAATCTCGCGTCGCGATGAACTACCTTGATGTCGCGGAAGAGGAACGACGGCGGGTTCCTTTTTGCGGAACCCGCATGCCCCCTCTTCGCTCGCTCCTCATTGCTGCGGGCTCCCTGTTTCTCACGGCAAGTTCCCTGCGGGCGTGCCTCTGGGACGTGGACACGCTGCAGATGGAGCGCAAGCGGTTTCCCGGGGTCAACGAACTCATCACAGGAAACTTCGTACGGCACGGCCCGGACTATTACCAATGGCGCATCGACGACCGGCGACGGCGTCTGCAGGACTCTCCCGGCGATCCGGCGCTGGTGGATGACCTGGCGGTTGCCCTGGATAAACTGGGCCGCCCGAAGGAAGGGATTGCTCTGGTTTCGGATATCCTGCGTGTCCATCCGAACCGGTATGAAACCGTCGCCAACCTGGGAACCCTCCACATCCATGCGGGTGATCTGGATCAAGGAGCCCGGTTGATTGCCGAGGCGATCCGGATCAACCCCGACGCCCACTTCGGGAGGGAGCGGTTTCAACGGCTCTTCGTGCGCTACCTGCAACAGAGTGAGATGGTGGACAAGGGGGTGCTCAGTGCGGAGACCCGGTGGCAGCGCTATCAACCGGTCGGATTTGCGCGATTTGTGCTGGAGCTGCCTGGAATCCCCTTGGATGCGGAAGCCCGGGATCGGGAGTTGGACGCGGCCCTGAAGGGAATCCTGGGGATCATGCACTTCGGGAACTTCGAATCCCCGGGGGTTCTCGAAGCCCTGGGTGACCTGTTGTTGCGAACGGGGGAGGGGGATTCCGACGCGCGACTCCTGGCCGGCCGGGCCTACCTCAAGGCACGGCGCGGAGCTCAACGGCCCGAAGCTGCGGCATTCTATGACCAGATGATCGGAGATGCCCTGAGTCCCAACGCGGACTTCCATGGCACCCGTCGCGAGAAGGCCCAGGCACAACTGAATCGCGCGTTGGACAAGGACCTCGCCGCGGCCGATCAGCGACATCAGGAAATCGTGCGTGACGAGCAGCAGTGGATCCGGGAAGGGGGCGATGTGGATCGGCTGTTCGCCGCGAAGTACTACGCGTCGCTGGAGGACACGATGGATGCGGCCAGAGACTCCGTGGCCGCCGAGCGGCCGGATGAGCGAACTCGGAGCAGCTTCTACCGGGCCGGTCAGGTGCGGATGATTGCGTGGGCGGCGGCGATGTTCCTCGGACTGCTGACCCTCACCGCCACCCTCATCACCGCGAGTCGCCGGAGACGGAGGCGCCTTCAAGCTGGAGGGTGCCCGCGAGTCCTCAGTCCGTGAGGCTCAGGTGCGCCCCACGGACCACAGCAGACTCCGATCCGGCCTGAAACCTCCCCAGGCCAGGTGAAACCGTCCTTCGGCGGAAGCGTCCTTCCGCTCAGGCCGCCGGCGCGGCCGCCGGGACCTCCTCGATCTGGGCGTTGAGTTCCAGGAAATCGAGCACCTTGGAGGTCAGGATCTCCTGCTGGATCTCCGGGAAGCCGTTCCGCTCGCGGATCACCTTCACCATCTTCTCCGGATCCATGTTGTTCTGCTGGGCCAACTGGGTGATCCGGCGGGCGAGTTCCTCGCGCTCCACGGTGATCTTCTCCTGTTCGGCAATGCGGTTCAGAACGAAGGCCGCCTTCACCCGCGAGCGGGCGGTCGTCTGGGCGCCCTGGAAGATCTCGCCCTTCTTCTCCTCGATCGCCTCCTTGGGCACGCCGCGCTGCTGGTTCTCGTTGACGATGTTGTACACCAGGTTGCGGGTCTCCGTGGACAGCACGCTTTCCGGCAGGTCGAAGTTCATCGGCTCCAGCAGGTGCTTCACCAACTGGTCGCGGACCGCCCGCTTGGACTTGAAGTTGGCCTCGTTCTGCAGGTCGCGCCGCACGCCCTGCTTCAACTGCTCGAGATCCGGCGCGCCAAAGGCCTTGGCAAAGGCGTCGTCGAGGGCGGGCAGCTCCTTTTCCCGGATGCTGGTCACCTCCACCTCGTACACGCCCTCCTTGCCCACCAGCTCCGTGATCACGAAGTTGGGCGGGAAGGTGACCCGGACGGTGCGCTTGGATCCGGCTTCGGCGCCGGCAAGCTGCTCGGTGAATCCGGGGATGAAGAAGTTCTCCGCCAGCAGCATCCAGGTGTCCTTCTTCTCGGTCAGCCCGCGGGCGGTGGGGTTGAAATCCGTCAGGGGCTTGCCCTCGCAGGTTCCGGTGTAGTTCACCACGGCGACGTCGCCGGTCTGGGCGGGACGCGTGACCTCGTTGTATTTCACCTGCTGCTCCCGCAGCACCTCCAGGGCGCGGTCCACATCGGCATCGGTGACCAAAGCCACCTCGCGTCGCGCGGGAATGCCCTTGTACGACGGCAGCTCGAAGTCCGGAGCATGCTCCAGGGTGACGGTGAACCCGAACGGCTGTCCGCGCCCGAAGGACTGCTCCTCCATGCCCAGGGTGGTGATGATCCGCAGCTTCTGTCCCTCGGCGGCCTCGCGGTACGACTCCTGGAAGAGCTGCTGCTTGGTGTCTTCCTGGATGCGGGACTCGAAATTCTTGCTCACCAGATGCCGGGGCGCCTTGCCCGGACGGAACCCGGGAAGCTGCGCATTCCGGACATACTTTCCGGTGACCTCGTCAAACGCCTTGGTCACCCGTTCCACGGGCACTTCGACGCGCAGCAACTTCCGACAGGGTCCCAGGGTCTCGACAGAAACGTTCACGAATTCGGCCTTTCGACAAACAGGTGGAGTCAATTCCCTCCCGGCGTCCGTCGCGGCGCGCCACGGAAAGGAATTTGGAGGCTAGGCACGCGGTGCTGATGCGGTCAAGGTGCGCTTTTGTCCGATGCTCAGAGTCCACCGAGGCCCTGGCATGCCCGGAGGCCCGACACGGCCCGTGCAGAGTGTCGGGTGGCCCGCTTCAATTCGCAACCTGACCCAGCCGCCTGACACCTCATGGCTGTCCCATCCCTGCAGTGCGATGCCTTCCGGCGCCTTGGGTGAAGCGCCCCAGCCAAATGGATGCAATTCGCGGCTCCCGATGGTCGGCTGGTTGCCGATTGCATGGGGTTTTCAGGAGGCCGCGTCGGGGCATCGAGACTGCGACGGCAACGAGAGCGCTTCGGGGGATGCAGGACGGGATCACAGGCATCCCCGCGACGCGGCGGAACCACAGGGATGCCCGAGGTTCCGAGGACGACTCCGCAGATGGGTGACAACGCCGGGCACATGGAAAACCGTCCGGACGCTCCAAAGATCTCTGGAGCGTCCGGACGGCTGTACACCGGTTCCTGGCGCGTGGACGTCGGGTCCACCCGGCCCTCCGGATCAACCGCCCATCAGTTTGGCGATGATATAGATCACAATCGCGCCCACCACACCGCCGCCGGCAATGAGATAGATCAGGGAGTAGCCGATGGCTGCGGTGCGCGATGTCTTGGAAATCAGGTGCATGGGGTTTGGGTCCTTCCGTGTGGCTGAAGGTTATGGACGAATGCCGGCCGGCGGACCCCCTTGTGGGCATGTCGCGCCGGCCGGCCGGTGCTAGCAGCCGCAGGAATCCTGCTGAACGTCGCGGACCGCCTTTTCGACGGCCTCACGGGTCTGTCCGGTACGCTTCTGGATGCGCCCCAGCAGCTCCTCCTCCTTGCCTTCCACGAACTGGAGGTCGTCATCGGTGAGCTGGGCCCACTTCTGCTTCAGCTTCCCCTTGGCCACGTTCCAGTTTCCCTTGAGCGTCAACGTATTCATAATGCGATCTGTTACCATGGATCTGATAGCGGTTGGGTTGCTCCCGCTGATCGGTGGTATCAGGCCATTGAGCAGCGCCCATGCCAGAGCCGGGGTACCGCGACCCACGAGGGGGGCAGGATGAGAAACGACCTTCCGTGCGTGATTCCAGCTCATCCACCCCGACGGAGGCGGCCTGGGAGCAGGCTGGATCTCCGGCGTCAGGTTGCAAAATGCCGGATTGGGACGGCCTGCAGCCTGCGTGGTGCAAGCTGCCGCCGTTCGTAACATCCATGGAAATGCGCAGGCAGGCGACTTCCCGGTCGGAAGTGAAGGTACACTCCGCCGGGGGGGCGCCGCTGAGCACGATGCCATAGAGCCGGGGCGAGCCGGGGCACCGCCTGACCGCGGGGCCGCGAACTGCTGCCGGGGCTCAGGCCGCCTTGGCCTTCGGTGCCGCCGCCGCGGCCGCTTCGGTCGCCGCTGCCCTCTTGGCCAGGATCGCCTCGCGGATCTTGAGCGCGAGCTCGGGCTTCTCGATGAGCGTCTTGCGCGCCGCGTCACGTCCCTGACCGATGAGGTCCCCGGCAAACTGCAGCCAGGCCCCCTTCTTCTCCACCGCGCCGCACTCGATGCCCACGTCGAGCAGGCAGCCCTCCTTGTCAATCCCGTGATTGAACAGGATGTCGAACTCGGCCTCGGTGAAGGGCGGCGCCACCTTGTTCTTCACGATCTTCACCTTGACGTGATTGCCCATCACGTTGCCGGCCGGGTCCTTCAGGGCGTCCTTGCGCCGGATGTCAATGCGCACGCTGGCGTAGAACTTGAGGGCCTTGCCGCCCGGCGTGGTTTCCGGATTGCCGAACATCACGCCGACCTTTTCGCGAAGCTGGTTGGTGAACAGGCAGGTGGTCTTGGCCTTGCTCAGGATGGCGGTGAGCTTGCGCAGGGCCTGCGACATCAGGCGCGCCTGCATGCCCATGGTGGCCATGCCCATCTCGCCTTCCAGTTCGGCCTTGGGAACCAGGGCGGCGACGGAGTCCACCACGATGATGTCGAGGGCGCCCGACCGGGCGAGCGTCTCGCAGATGGTGAGCGCCTCCTCCCCGGAGTCCGGCTGGGACACCAGCAGGTTTTCCAGGTCCACCCCCAGTTTCTTCGCATAGGCCGGATCGAGGGCATGCTCCGCGTCAATGAAGGCCGCCACCCCGCCCGCCTTCTGGGCGTTGGCGATCAGATGGAGCATGAGGGTGGTCTTGCCGGAGGACTCCGGACCGTAGATCTCGATGATGCGCCCGCGTGGCACGCCGCCGACACCCAGGGCCAGGTCAATGGCCAGCGCGCCGGTCGGGATCACCTCGATCTGCCGCTGCGCCCCGGCCGCGCCCAGGCGCATGATGGCGCCGTCGCCAAAGGATTTGGTGATGGAGGATATCGCCGCCTCCAAATCCCGGGACTTGGCGGCGGACAGCTTGGCAGCCTCCGGATCGGTCACGGGAGCGGCGGCGGTGGAGGCCTTGGGATCTGCGGGCTTGGACTCGGGCTTGGCGGGGGCGGGCATGGTCGGAGAAATCGAATGTTGAAACCGGCTGCGAGGCTAGAAGGGGGGTCCGCCAAGTCAATCGCGCGGCCACCGTAGCCCGTCCGGGGTCGCCAAAATTCGCGAGGCGCCTTGCCGGCCCTACCGGAACGACATCTTCCGCCAGCAGCGGGCCACGATGAAGCCGCCGATGGTGGAAACCGCCAGCAACCCGAAGGCCGCCCCGTACTGCCCGTAGAGCAGATAGCCGCCCGCGAAGATCAGGGACCAGACCGCCAGGGTGGCCGCCGCCGCCGCCATCAGGGCCGGCGGCAGATCGGAGCGGAAGCCGGTCTCGCGCAGGTGCACGCCCTCGCGTTCGGCCCGGGCCAGCACCGGAGCCCACCCGGGGCCCCCCGGCTGAATGCGCCGATAGAACTCCCGGAGGCGGCCTTCGTCGGTGGGCGGGGTCACCAGGGCCACCCCGATCCAGGCGACCGTGGTCGCCCCGACGCCCCAGAGCATCTGCTGCCATCCCGGCAGCGGGCTCGCCTGGACGAAGAACCAGAGCGCCATGAAGAAGGAGACGGCCATGGCGGTGATTTCCGCGGCCGCATTGATCCGCCACCAGAACCAGCGCAGCAGGAGGAGCAGTCCGGTTCCGGCGCCGATCTGCAGCAGCAGGTTGAAGGAGCTGAGGGCGTCCCGGAGCAGCAGCGCGACCCCGCAGGCCACCACCATCAGCCCGGCGGTGACCAGGCGTCCGACCCAGACCAACTGCGATTCCGTGGCCGCGGGGTTCATGAAGCGGCGATAGACGTCGTTCACCAGGACGCTGGAGCCCCAGTTCACCTGCGTGGACATGGTGCTCATGTAGGCGGCGATCAGCGAGGTGACCACGATGCCCAGCAGTCCGGCCGGGAGCCGCGTGAGCATGGCCGGATAGGCCAGGTCGTGCTGCACGTACTGCGGATCCAGCGCCGGGAAGGCCTGCCGGAGGGAATCCACGGTCGGATAGACCACCAGCGACGCCAGCGCCACCAGGATCCAGGGCCAGGGACGCAGGGCGTAGTGCATGACATTGAAGAACAGCGTCGCGCCCACGGCGTGGTTCTCGTTCTTCGCCGCCAGGATGCGCTGCACCACGTAGCCGCCGCCGCCGGGTTCCGCGCCCGGATAGTAGGCCGACCACCATTGCACCAGCAGGGGGAGCAGAAACACCCCGAGGATCACGTCGGGGGACACCGTGCTGAAGTCGGGGATCATGGCCAGGTGGGACGCCACCTCGGGGCGCGCCACCAGCTTCTGGAGGCCGCCCACCTCGGGGAGGCCGAGCACGTACCACGCCGCGCCGACGGACCCGATCATGGCGATGACGAACTGGACCAGATCGGTGAGCAGCACCCCGGTCAGACCGCCCACCATGCTGTAGGCCAGCGTCACCACGGCGGCGATGGTGATGCTCTGCAGCGGGGTCAGCCCCAGCAGCACGCTGCCGATCTTCACCGCGGCCAGCGTCACATTGGCCATGATGATCACGTTGAAGAACACCCCCAGATACACCGCGCGGAAGCCCCGCAGGAAGGCCGCTGGCCGCCCCGAGTAGCGCAGTTCGTAAAATTGGATGTCGGTCAGCACCTCGCTCCGGCGCCACAGCTTGGCGTACAGGAACACTGTGGTGGATCCGGTCAGCAGAAACGCCCACCACACCCAGTTTCCGAACACGCCGTCCTGCCGCACGATGCCTGCCACCAGGTTCGGCGTGTCGGTGGCAAAGGTGGTGGCGACCATGGAGGTGCCCAGCAGCCACCAGGGCATGGAGCGTCCGCTCAGGAAATAGCTGTCGTAGTCCTTGCCCGCGGTGCGTCCGACAAAGAGTCCGATGCCAAGGTACACCGCGAAGGCCGCGGCCATGATGAACCAGTCCAGTCCGGTGAGATGCATGCGGGGGGAGGGGGCGGAGGCCTCGTCTCGCCAAGACAACCAAAAGGCGCGCGGCGGAGCCACGAAAGAAATGACGCCCGGGCGGCGGCACGTCCCGGTTTCCGGCAGGGCGACCCGACGCCGGGTCCCACGCTTCGGCCGGATTGACAATCTGACTTTGCATGACAAAGTCGGTGCATGGACGACCCACGCGCGGCAGAAAACCTGCAGGTCATCCGCACGCTCATGGAGCGTGCCGCGCTGTACCGGCGCGCCCTCGCGCCGGTCTCCCTGGCCGCCGGCGTCCTCGGCGTCCTCGCCGCCGTGCTGGGCTGGTCTGCGGGACTGGATTCCGCGCGCGGTTTTGCCGGATTCTGGCTGGCCGTCGCCGCCGTGACCCTGGCGGTGTGCCTGCTCATCATGCGTCGGCAGGCCCTGCAGGCGGATGAGCCGTTCTGGTCGCCGCCCGCGCGCCGCGTCGCCCAGGCCACCCTCCCGGCGCTGTCCGCGGGGTTGCTCGCCGGGGGGATTGTCCTGCTGGGGAACGCGCGGGATCCGCTGGCCGTCTGGTGGCTGCCGGGCGCCTGGATGGTCCTCTACGGCTGTGCCTCCCACGCGGCCGGATTCTTCATGGATCGCGGCATCAAGCTCTTCGGCGCCCTGTTCATCGGGCTGGGAGCCCTGCTGCTGCTGTGTGTGGCCACCCGTCCGGACGCGGCCGGCCTGCCGCCCCTCCGCATGGCCCATGTCGTCATGGGAGCCGCCTTTGGCGGCCTGCATCTCGCCTACGGCGCCTACCTCCGCGGCACCGAGCGCGGCACCCCCCCGGCGTGAATCCCGAACCCTTCCTCCAACTGGATCGCCTGATCCACGAGAAGGGACGCCTGGCGATCATGTCCCTGCTCGCCGCCTCCCCGAGCCTGCTCTACACCGAGCTGCGCGACACGCTGCACATGACCGACGGGAATGCCACCGCCCATCTGCGGACGCTGCTGGAGGCGGGTTACATTGCGGTGACCAAATCCCTGGAAGGCGGCCGCGCCGCCACCAGCTACTCCCTCACCGCCACCGGACGCCGCGCCTTCGCCGGCTACGTGGGCCTGCTGGAGCAGATCGTCGCCCAGACCCGCCGCCCTGCCGCCTGAACCCTCCGGACGTCCATCGAACACTCGTGCCCTGCTGCTGTCCGATGCTTTGCATTACAAAGTCACTGTCATGAAAATCCATCGCGCCACCCATCTCGGCATGTGCTTTGGCGTCCGAGACGCCATTGCCCTGGCCCGCCAGGAGGCTGAGACCCGGCCCATCACCCTCCTCGGCGACCTCGTGCACAACGAGTCCGTCCTCGACGATCTCCGGCGACGGGGCGTCCGTCTGGAACGCGAGATCGAAGCCGTCCGGACCCACACCGTCCTCATCACCGCCCATGGGGCGTCGGAGCGGCGAATGGCGGAGGTGCGTGCCCGCGGACACCGGCTGCTGGAGGCC
>JAFLEG010000269.1 GCA_017302195.1 Verrucomicrobiota bacterium | reverse complement strand
AAGGCGAACGGCGAACAGAGGACGAGCGGGTGGAGCTGGCGCTTGATGTAGGTGCGATACATCGGCTGCAGCGCCGGCTCCACCGCGCGGGCCACCAACTCCAGCCGGCCGAAGAGATCATCCATCATGGGCATGATCGGCCCCCGGAGCTCGTCCATGACCTGGCGCTCCAGCAGGACGCGATCCCCGCTTGGTGCGGACCGGATCCCCAGCTCCACCTGCTCCAGCCAGTTTCGGAGGTCGGTCAGCACGGTCTGCATGTCGGCCACCACCACCTTGAAATCGGGCGTGACGCTCTGGATCCGGCGGGATTCCGTGAGGAAGAGCTCAAACTCCCCGGCCAGGCGTTCCCGCTGCCCGGTCGGCGAGAACACGTCCACGTCGAGCCAGGCGGCATCGTCCAGGGACACCTCGCAAACCAGCAGGATGCCGGTATTCACCAGGCTGCTGACCACCGCCCTGCCGGAATAGATCATCCGGTCGTTGACCAGGATGGCGAACGGGCTCAGCACCTCCGAGAGCTGGAGGATGCTGAACGGGTTGTACACTTCGAACACCGCCAGGTGCCGGGTCATCCGAAGAGGCGTGGCCCGCACCTCCACTCCCTGGCTGTTGCGACAGGTGATCATGCTGTCGCGTCCCGTGGGAGGGGTGGCGATGGACTTGTTCGTGCTCATGATGCGATCCACCGGGCAATGCGGCTGGGGAGGGCCTCCGGCGGCGGCGCCAGAAAGAACGGCATCCCACGGCCTCCGCCAACCGGCATGGCGGACAGGATGATTCCGGGGCCGCCAGTCGCGGTGGCGCTGGACGGGTGGGAACCCCCCGGGCCTGGACGGTATCGGAAGGCCGGGGCGCTTGACCAGCCCCGCCCGCACCCGGGTGCTTGCCTGCGAGCCTAACCCGGCATCGGCCATATTCATTCCGGATTCCCCGGGGAAATCCGCAGGGCAAGAACCGCCAGACCCGTCTCCAGGGCCGCTTTGGATTGCCGCGCATCCGTGGCCTCCGCAGGATCGCCGGCCATGTCGGCGCCTTCCATCGGCATTCTATTCCTGACGGTCTTCGTGGACCTGATCGGATTCGGCATCGTGCTGCCGCTGCTGCCCACCTACGGCGAGAGCTTTGGGGCCTCGGGCCTCACGATCGGCGCCCTGATGGCCAGCTATTCGGCCATGCAGTTTCTCTTCTCACCGATTTGGGGGGCCTGGTCGGACCGGGTGGGCCGCCGCCCCGTGCTGCTGGTCAGCACGCTGGGGTCAACGGGCAGCTACGCCCTGTTTGCCGTGGCGTCCACCCTGACGGGACAGGCGGCGCTCTGGGGGATCCTCGCCTCCCGGCTGCTGGCGGGGATCTGCGGCGCCAACCTCACCGTGGCGCAGGCCTACATCGCCGACATCACGCCGCCGGCGGACAGATCCCGACGCATGGGACTGATCGGCATGGCGTTCGGCCTGGGGTTCATCCTGGGGCCGGCATTGGCGATCGTCGCGCAGACCCTATTCGGGAAGGCAGGCCCGGGTGCGGTCGCCTCGGTCATCTGCGGGGTGAATTTCCTGCTCGCCTGGGCGCGGCTCCCCGAAAGCTGGAAGCCGGGGACCGAGCCGGCCGCCCGGAAACCCCGGCTGGCGCAGGTGCGTCATGTGCTCGAGCTTCCCTGGATCGGATTCCTGGTGGTGGTGTTCTTTCTCGCCACCTTCGGATTCACCTGTTTTGAAACCACCCTGGGCATCCTGATCGCCCGCAACTTCCGGCTCGGCGAGCAGGCCTCCCACAACACCAACGCCCTGCTCTTCTGCTTCGCCGGCCTCATCGGCGCCGTGGTCCAGGCCGGCCCCGTGGGGCGTCTGGTCAAACGCCTGGGCGAACCCCGCCTGATTGCGCTGAGCCTGGTGGTCTTTGCCATCGGCCTGGCTCCGGTGCCGTGGGTGCGCGGTCACGGGACCCTGTCGTTCGCCACCCTGTTTTCGGCCGGCGCCGGCCCCTGGTGGCTGCTCCTGGGCCTGGTCGCGCTGATCGCGGTGGGCTCGGGGCTGACCCGCCCGCCCCTGTTCGGACTGGTCTCCAACCTGTCCCCGGAACGGGAGCGCGGGAGCACCTTGGGCGTGGTGCAGAGTGCGGGCAGCCTGGCCCGCATCGCCGGGCCGCTGTTCGCGGGCGCGCTGCTCGACCAGCATCCGGCCTGGCCATACCTCGGCTGCGCGACCCTGGCCCTGGCCGCCGGCCTGATCGCCTGGCACCGCCTGGTGGGGCGCGTGGATCTGACGGAGCGGATCCCGCCCTCGCCGTGATCCGGGCGGCGGCTACTGCTTGAGCGTCGGCACCGTCTCCACCCACTGGACCTTCCAGGCGCCGTCCACACGCCGCAGTCCAAAGCGCAGCTCGACCGCCTCGAACAGCTCCTGGTTGCGACGAAATCCACGGGTGGCAGCCCGGGCTTCGGCAGTCGCGGTGAGGTGGGCGGTGGAGGACTCGCCGTCGGGCGCCAGTTCCACCACAATGTCGTAGAAGTGCACCGCGAGCTGTTGGGCCGCCCTGCGGGCGCCCCACAGCGTCTGCTGGATTTCGCCCCGGCCGGAAAGCTGGAACGATCCCGCCCCCAGGATCTCCATCTGAATCGAGGCGTCGGGGGTGAAGTGATTCACCAGCCGGGTGATGCGGCGCCCCGTGGCGATGCCGCCATCGTCCGGTCCAAAGGAAACCTCGGCCGCCAGGGACTCCATGAAGTGACGGATCCGGTCGGCCTCGCTCGGAAACCAGGCGCTCCGCCCCCACCACCCGCCCACGCCCAGCGCCAGGAGCACCGCGGCCATCGTCCAGCGTCTCATCGGACCAGCTTTCCCAGAATGCGCTCGCGATCGGCGACTCCGAAATAGTGGGCATCGGCGGGCATGGACCGGTTGTCCCCGATCACCAGATACTCCGCGGGCCCCAATACCCGTTCCGTGCCATGGGTGGGCCAGTTCCATTTGAGCCGGTCGGGTGCGACATACGATTCCGCCAGCGGGTTCCCGTCCACCTGGACCTGCCCCTGGAGGATGCGAACCCGCTCGCCGGGGAGCCCGATGATCCGCTTGAGGTAGAGCAGGCGGCGTCCGCTGGTCCGAATCGCCACCACATCCCCGCGGCGCAATCCCTGAATCCGGGTCAGCAGCGGGCTGATCCAGCGGCGTTCGCCGTCCTTGTATCCGGGCAGCATGCTGATGCCCGTCACCCGCACCGGGACGAAGGCCACCCGGAAGGTGACCACCGTCAGCACCACCAGGGCGAGCAGGCGCACCAGGGTCAGGCGGGGATTCCGCCCCACGGCAATCACCTGCCACCACGGCGGGCGCGGGGGCGTTTCGGACGGACTCGCAGGTTCCACGACGAGCGGCGAACCTACTGCGAAGCCCCGCGTTGCCAAAAGCGCCTTTTGCAACCGCCCGGATCCTGGCGGGAGCAAATCCTTCCCCCGGGCGCCCTCCCGCTGGTTCACTCGCCGCGTTCATGAAGATCCTGCTCCTCGGTGCCGGCGGTCGCGAACATGCGCTGGCGTGGAAGCTTTCCCAATCGCGGCGGGTGTCCCGACTCTGGGTGGCGCCGGGAAATGCCGGTACCGAGGGGGAGCGGCTCGCGGCTTCCGGCGCCCCGGTCGAGAACGTGGCGGTGGGTGCCGAGGACATCCCCGCACTGCTGGACTGGGCGGGCCGGTTCCGTCCCGACCTGGTGGTGGTGGGCCCCGACAATCCGCTGGCCCTGGGCGTGGTGGACCGGTTTCGTGACGCCGGGTTCCGCATCTGGGGTCCCACCCGGGAAGCCGCGCGCTTCGAGTCGTCCAAGGCCTTCTCGCAGGAGTTCATGCGGCGGCACGGCATCCCCACCGCCCGGGCGGCCACCTTTGACGACCCGGAGGCCGCCCTGCGCTTCTGCGCGACGCTCGACGGCCAGTGCGCGGTGAAGGCCGACGGACTGGCACTCGGCAAGGGAGTGCTGCTGACCGGATCCCTCGCGGAGGCCCGGCGCGCCGTCGAGGACATCCTGGTGCGCCAGGTGTTCGGTGCGGCCGGGGCCCGCGTGGTGATCCAGGAACGGCTGATCGGCCGTGAGATCTCCCTGCATGCGCTCACCGATGGACGCTGCTGCCGGCTGTTTCCCACCGCCCAGGACCACAAGCGCATCCGCGACGGCGATCAGGGTCCCAACACCGGCGGCATGGGCACCTACTCCCCGGCGCCCTTCCTCACCGAGCCGGAGCTGGCCGCCGTGGGCCGCGCCATTCTTGATCCGTGGATCGCCGGATGCGGGGAGGAGGGGCTCGACTTCCGCGGACTCATCTATCCCGGCGTCATCCTCACAACCGACGGCCCACGGGTCATCGAATTCAATGCCCGCTTTGGGGATCCGGAGACCCAGGTGTATCTCACCCGGATGGAGAACGACCTCCTGGATCTCCTGGAGGCCTGCGTGGACCGGACCCTGGATCGCCACACGCTGCGCTGGTCACCGCAGTCCAGCGTCTGCGTGGTGGCCGCAAGCGCCGGATACCCCGAATCCTCCACCAAGGGCCGGGTGATTCACGGACTCGACCGTGTGGCGGCCCGTCCGGACACCAAGGTCTTCCACGCCGGCACGGCACGACAGGGGGATCGGGTCGTGACGCACGGCGGACGCGTCCTGGGAGTCACCGCCTGGGGCGGCACGCTGGCCTCCGCTCGGGATCGGGCCTATGCCGCCCTTGCCGACGTCGAGTTCGAGGGCATGCAGTACCGGCGCGACATCGCCGCCCAGGCGCTCGGTATCCGCGACTGACGCCGCCGCAGCCCCGCCCGTTTCAGAGCCGCCGACATCGCACTCCCTTCCCCGCAACGTCTGCCGGCAAAGCCACTCTGCGGAACCGATTTCAGATCCGGCTCGCAATTCCGTTCAACTGGAATGACTCCAGGATTGCGTGTTCGGGAGACCTCAAGCCAACTCACCGGATCGGTGGCGGAACGACCCGTCCGCGTCCGATCGGCATGACGGTCTCCTTTGAGGATATTGCGATTGCAGGCGGCGACACCGCGCAACCGCATGCCATGAGCCGGCGCCTGAAGGCATTGGAGCCGTTCATTCAACCCGGGATCGGCCGTTTTCTCGATTGTGGATGTGGCAGCGGCGCCTATGTGGCGGCCATCCGCAACCAGTTCCGCCTGGACGTCCACGGAGTGGAGCACGACTCGCAGAAGGTGGAGGCGGCCTGGAGGGATCTGGGGTTGGAAGGGCGGGTAACCCAGGGAGACCTGCAGGCCATCGAGGGAACAGGGAACTCCTGGGACTATGCCCTGTTGAACGAGGTGCTGGAGCACATTCCGAACGATCGGGCGGCACTGGCGGAGGTCCATCGCCTCCTGAAGAGCCGCGGCCACCTGTTTGTGTTTTCCCCAAACCGCCGGTTCCCCTTTGAGACCCATGGGGTTTATTGGAGGCACAGTGGGCGTCCCGTGCCGAACTGGGTGCCGTTCCTGCCCTATGTTCCGCTGGCCCTGGGGCAGCGTGTCTTCCGCTACTGGGCTCGAAACTACTGGCCGGGCGAACTGGGAAGGCTGGTCGAGTCCGCCGGATTTCGGATCATCCACCGGTCCTATCTGGGAATGACTTTCGAGAACATCTCCGGCCGGCAACCGGCACCGCTCCGGGCGGTCAGGCCCCTGCTGCGCGCGGGGATTGACGCGATGCAGAAGTGCCCCGGACTGCGATCGTTTGGGGTCTCCCAGTTCCTGGTCTGTCGCAAATGACGGGAAGGGTCTTCCCGGGATGAAAATCCCCGCCCGGGAGTTGATGCTGGGCGCTGGAACCGTTCTCCGGCTAGCCTGACCCGCGATGAGTCTGCGGTTCGTGAGCGCGCTCGGTGTGGTGGTGCTGATCACCCTCGCCTGGTCGGCATCCCGCGCGCGGAACCGGTTTCCCTGGCGCACCGTGCTCTGGGGACTCTTCCTCCAGTTCATCCTGGGCATCGTCATCCTGCGCACCGGACCAGGGCAGCGCCTGTTCCACGGTTTCCAGGCCGCCGTGGATCGCTTCACCCGCTTCGCCAACGAGGGCAACCGGCTGGTGTTCGGGCCCCTCGCCCAGGAGGACCGGATGACCCAGGCCTTCGGGGAGGGCAACGGCGTGCTGCTGGCGGTCACCTTTACCGGGATCATCATCTTCGTCAGCACGGTGTCCTCCCTCCTCTATCACTACGGCGTGCTGCAGCGGGTGGTCCAGGCCATGGCCTGGTTGATGCGGCGGGCCATGGGCACCAGCGGCAGCGAGACCCTGGCGGCCGCGGCCAACATCCTCATGGGGCAGACCGAGGCGCCCCTCGTCATCCGCCCGTACATCGAGGGCATGACCCGCAGTGAGCTCTTCTGCCTCATGACCTCCGGCTTC
>JAFLEG010000268.1 GCA_017302195.1 Verrucomicrobiota bacterium | reverse complement strand
AGCCCCGACCGGCGGCTGGACGGGAGGTCAATCTGCGTCGGAGCGCCGGTCACCACCACCTTGGAACCGAAGCCCAGGCGGGTGAGGAACATGAGCATCTGCTCCCGGGTGGTGTTCTGCGCCTCGTCGAGCACGATGAAGGATTGGTTGAGCGTGCGGCCGCGCATGTAGGCCAGCGGCGCGATCTCGATCACGCCGCGCTCCATGTGCTTCTGGATGTCCTCCGCCGGCAGCATGTCATGCAGGGCGTCGTAGAGCGGACGCAGATACGGATCGAGCTTCTGGTACAGGTCGCCGGGCAGGAACCCGAGCGCCTCGCCCGCCTCCACCGCGGGACGGGTGAGGATGATGCGGCTGACCTTGCCCTCCTTGAGCGAGGACACCGCCATGGCCATGGCGAGATAGGTCTTGCCCGTGCCGGCGGGTCCGATGCCGAAGGTGAGGTCGTGGTCGCGGATGGCCTGGACGTAGCGCTGCTGTCCGACGGTCTTGGGCGTGACCGACGCCTTCTTGGGGGAGGTCTGGACCCGGTTCTCAAACAACTGCTCCAGCGCCTCCACGCCCTCGTGCTTCACCACGTTGAGCGCGTAGGCAAACTCCCGCGGCCGGGCGCCTCCCCCCTCCTGCTGCTGGCGCTGCAGGATGTGGAAGAGCCGGCGGGCCCGGGTCACGCCGTCGGCCTCCCCCTCCAGCTTGATCCAGCCGTCGCGGGCGGTGACCTTGACGGCCAGTTCGGTCTCCAGCGTGCGCAGGTGGCGCTCGTCATTGCCGTACAGCGCCCGGGCGGCGTGGGCGGAATCAAAGTGCAGGGTTTCGGTCATTGCCGGCATCGAAGTCCGGGAATCCTGGCCTGCCGGGGCAGGTTTTGCGAGTCCGCAGGTTCGCCCCAACGGAAGGTGGGGAGAGCCTCACACGAAGGACGCAAAGGACGCAGAGGCGATCCTGGCTTGGGTCGTGTTTCAGCCGGGACCCGATGAACCCGCGAAGCCATGAACTCCGGAAAATTGCCTTCCCGCCGGACCCTGCCTAGGGTTGCACGTTGCTATGGCTGCCCTGTTCAGCGGACTCTACATCGCCTTCGCCGTGCTGGTGCTCTTTGGGGCCAGCATCTTTGTGCACGAATACGGGCATTACTGGATGGCCCGGCGGCGCGGATTGCGGATCGAGGGGTTTTCGCTGGGGTTTGGTCCGAAGATCTTCTCCTTCATGAAGGATGGCGTGGAGTGGTCGGTCCGGTGGATCCCCGCCGGCGGCTTCGTGAAGCTCCCGCAGATGATCACCTCGGAGGCCATTGAGGGGAAGGGATCGGGGGAAATCCCGCCGGCGCCTCCCTTCTCCCGCATTCTGGTGGCGGTGGCCGGGCCCGCCATGAACGTGGTCTTCGCCTTCGTCATCGCCTCGGTGATCTGGATGATCGGGCTCCCGGTGCTGGTGAATCCGGCGATCATCGGACGGGTGGATCCCGAGTCGCCGGAAGGGAAGCTGGGCATCCAGGCCGGCGATCGCATCGTGGCGGTGAGCGGGAATCCGGTGAAGTCCTGGCAGGACATCAACCTGGAGGTGATCACCGCCCTGACCAACGTGGTGCCGGTGACCTTCCAGCGGGCCGGACGCGACTTCACGGTGTCGCTGCCCACCAAGCGCTCGGAAACGCTCGGCCTGAAGTGGCTGGATCTGGAGCCCCAGGAGAAGCCGGTGGTCGGGCTGATCCAGCCGGGCATGCCGGCGGCCCAGGCGGGACTCGAGGTGGGCGACAAGTTTCTCTCCTTTGACGGCGTTTATGTGCTCAACCAGGAGCACCTCACCGAACTGATCAAGAAGGGCGAGGGACGTCCGTGTGCGGTGGTGATCGAGCGCAATGGGGCCAAGCAGCAGCTCACGCTCACCCCGGTGTACGATCCCCAGGAGAAACGGGGCCGCATCGGCATCGGCTTTGCCGGCGGGCATTACGAGGTCCAGAGGCCCGGGCCGACGCCGGTCGCCCAGGTGCAGGATGTGCTGCGTCTGATGGGGAAGACCTTCACCGCGCTCTTCCATTCCAAGGAAACCGGGGTCAGCGCGAAGGACATGAGCGGCCCGGTGGGCATTCTGGGCAAGCTGGCGGTGGACGTGAAGACCGACTACCGGCTGGCGCTTAACTTCATGGTGATGCTCAACATCAACCTCGCCCTGCTCAACCTGCTGCCACTGCCGGTCCTCGACGGCGGGCACGTCCTGATGGCGCTCTACGAGATCCTGACCCGGCGGCGGGTGGGGGTGCGGTTCCAGGAGTACGCCACCACCGCCTTCGCAGTGCTGCTCATCTCCTTCATGCTGTACGTCACCTTCTACGACGTGCGGCGTGCCCCGATCTTCGGGCACCTGCTCCGGCAGAAGAGCGTGGTGGAAATGCCCGCCGCCGTGCCCGCTCCGGCGAAGCCGTAGCAGTGATGCGGTGGTATCGCGGGAGCAGGACTACCGCGCTTCCTTGGTCTCCGCGAGGCACCAGAGGGCGGCTTCGGTGCGGAGGAAGACGTCGCCGTCGGAGAGGGCCAGGGTGGCGTTGGACGGCTCGCCGACGGGATTGACCGACAGGACTTCGAATTTCGGAGCGGCACGGAGCACGACGGTGTCTCCAGACTGGTTCACGATGTACAGCCGGTCGCCCGCCAGCACCGGCGAAGACCAGGTCTGGGAACTGGCGCCGTTGGCCGGCAGACGCTCTTCCCAGATCACCTTGCCCGTGGCGAGATCCATGCACTGGCCGAAGCCGTCCGTCAGGCTGGAGTAGAGGTGACCGTCCCTGGCCACCGGCGATCCGATGCAGTGCTTCTTCAGGCGGCGCTCGTAAAAGAGCCGCTTCGCGGTCACGTCGCCGCTGCCGCCCGGCTGGATGAAGATCGCGCTGCCGAAGAAGCCGCCCAGGATGGCCACCGTTCCCTGCGCGTAGGTGGGCGAGGAATAGACCAGGGGGTTCATGCCATCCGCCGTCCAGAGCTCGCGCCCGGTGGTGAGGTCGAATCCACGCAGCTTGTTCACCGCGGGCAGGATGACTTCCTGACGTCCGGCCACCGGGACCACCAGCGGGGTGCTGAAGGTGCCGATCATGCCGTCCTTCTGTCCGGCGAAGCCGTCAAAGCGCTCGGGGGGATGCTCCTCCTTCAGCGGCACCGACCACTGCTTGGCGCCGGTCCGCTTGTCGAGCGCGTGGAGCGTCGAGAACTCGCCCGGTCCGTGGTACACCACCACATGGTCTCCGGCGATCACCGGGGACGAACCCTGGCCCCAATTGTGGCGCTGTTTGCCGAGGTCGGTTTTCCACAGCGGTTTTCCCTGGAAGTCGTAGGCCACGATGCCGGCGGAGGCGAAGCTGGCGACGACCCGTTCGCCGTCGGTGACCGGCGAGGCGGCGCAATGGGGGTTGGTCTTGTGACGGGGATCCTCCTCCGGGTAGTCCACGCCCTCCTGCCAGAGGAGGCGTCCGGTGGCGCGATCAAAGCACATCACCGTGCGTCGTTTGCCGTCCTGCAGGGCCTGGGTCACGAACACCCGGTCACCCCAGACGATGGGCGAGGCGTTGCCCGCCTCGGGCAGCGCGGTGCGCCACTTCACATTCTTGTCGCGGCTCCAGGACAGCGGGAACTGGGTCTCGGGCGTGGTACCGTCCTGGTTCGGACCCCGCCACGACGGCCACGGGGCGGCGGGGAGCATTCCGAGGGCCGTGCAGCCGATGGCGAAGCGGATCAGGTGGCGGATCATGCCGGCAGACAAGCGTGCAGCGCGGTCCGCGTCGAGCCGGAATCGGACGTTCATGAAATCAATCCCGTCATTGACTCGAAGTCCTCGCTGGATAACCTGCCCCGCTCCGCACGTGCCGCGGACCTGTTTTCATGAAACGCCAGTATCAGCCGTCCAAGATTCGTCGCGTCCGCCAGCATGGGTTCCGTGCCCGCATGGCCACCAAGGGTGGTCGCGCCAACATCGCCAACCGCCGTCGCCAGGGCCGCCGCCGTTTGACGCCGGTCTGAGCAACCCGTCGGAAGCCGCTGCGACGTTGTCCGCCATGCCCGCTCCTTCTGGAAGACGGTGGCCGCTGGGCCGCCGCCACCGGCTGCGTGCTGGCGGGGAATTTGCCCGTCTCAAGGCCGAAGGCCACCGCCGGGTGCAGGGCTGCCTGATTCTCAACTGGATGCCCGCCGAGTCCTTCGGCACCACGGAGGATCGTGTGGGGCTGGTGGCGGGCCGTGCCATTGGCGGCGCCGTGATCCGCAACCGCGCCAAGCGTCTCCTGCGCGAAGCCTTCCGGCGGCACCGGCCGGAGCTCTCCCGTCCGATCACCGCCGTCCTGGTGGCCCGGAAGTCCATCGTGGGACGCGGGTATCCGGAGGTGGAGCGCGATCTCCTCACCGCCCTGCGTCACAGCCGGCTGCTGGCTGCGGAGCCCGCCCCCGCCCCGGACCCAGCCACCCGTCCCGCCCCGGAGTCCGCCGCGTGAATCCGATCCGGTGGGTGCTCATCGCCGCGCTGCTGGCGTATCGGTGGATCCTTTCGCCAGCCAAGAATCTCCTGCTGGGCGCCACGGGATGCTGCCGCTTTACACCGTCCTGTTCCGAATTCGCGCTGGAAGCCGTGCGCCGTCATGGCGTGCGCTGCGGCGGGTCCATGGCGGCCCGGCGGCTCTGCCGCTGCCATCCCTGGGGCGGTGCCGGACCCGATCCCGTGCCGGGGCTCGGTGAGATTCCTTCCTGACCCTGAACCTGATCCATGGACCGCAAAGGCATTGCCATTCTCGTCGGCGCCCTGGCGCTGATGCTCTCCTGGACCTGGGTGATCAACCAGATCTACCCGCCCACCGTCCGCCCGCCGGGAGCCACCAACGGCCCCGGCACCAACCTTCCGGTGACCGCGCCGTCGTTGTCGCCGGCTTCGGTGTCCCCGACGGTGGCGCCCGGGCCTGTCGCCGCCGTGCCGCCAGCCACCCTGCTTTCCGCGGCGCCGGGCCGGACGCTCCGCCTCGAGAACGATCAGGTCCGCGCCACCATCACTTCGCAGGGCGGGGGACTGCGCTTCGTGGACCTCAAGGAGTATCCGGCGACCGTCGGCTGCCGTACCAAGGACAAGGCGCTTGCCTCCGAACCCGCCTCCCTGAATCAGCCCGCGTTTCTTCCGGCGTTTGTCCATGCCGATGCCGCGGAACTGGGACCGGCGGCGGACTTCCAGCTTTCAGAGTCCAACGGCGTGGTCCGCGCCCAGCGAACGCTCACCAACGGGGTGCGGGTGACCAAGGAGTACCGCATCGCCAGCAACTATGTGTTCGCAGTCACCCTGCGCTACGAGAACACCGGCAAGGCCCCGGCGGCGCTGCCGGGACGGGAACTGGTGGTGGGTACGGCGTCCTCGCAGGACCCCACCGAGACCGCGGAATGGCTGGGGGCGCACTGGTACAACGGTTCGGACACCACGGTGGTCAACCAGGGCTGGTTTGCCAACCGCACCCTGGGCTGCCTCCCCGGTACGCCCCGTACCGAATACGTTTCCGGGACCAGCAACGTGGTGTGGGCGGCTGCGAACAACCGCTTTTTCGCGATGATCACCGTCCCGGAGAAGCCCGCGGAGCAGATCGTTGTCCGCGATTATCCCCTGCCCAAGCCCACCGCCGCGCAACTCGGTGCCAATGGCAGCCTGAATCCGGATCCCCGCGCCTATCAGGCGGCGTTCATTCTGCCGCTGCCCCTGCTGGCGCCGGGCGCGGTGGTGGAGCAGCACTTCAGCCTGTATGCCGGGCCCAAGGAGTATTTCACGCTCTCCCGGATGCAGAACAACCTGGAGGCGGTGATGGACCTCAACGGCTTCACCGGCTTCTTCGCCAAGGGCCTGCTGCTGAGCCTCAATGGGCTCCACAATTTCATTCCGTCCTACGGGTGGTCCATCATCGCCCTGACGGTGATCATCAAGGGCCTGTTCTGGCCGCTCACCGCCCTGAGCACGCGCTCCATGAAGCGCATGCAGGCCATCCAGCCGGAGCTGCAGGCCATCCGCGAGAAGTACAAGGCCGACCCCGCGCGGGTGCAGGAGAAGACCCTGGAGTGCATGAAGCGCCACAAGGTGAACCCGGCCGCCGGCTGCCTGCCCATGCTGATCCAGTTCCCGGTGTTCATCGGGTTCTTCTTCATGCTGCGCACCGCCATCGAGCTGCGCGGCGCCGAGTTCCTTTGGGTGTGCAATCTGTCCGCCCCGGACACCCTGTTCACCATCCCCGGGCTGGGCTGGGTTCCGTTTCTCGGGGTGTCCGGCGTCGGACTGCCCTTCAACCTGCTGCCGCTGCTGATGGGCGCCACCTCCCTCTGGATGGCCCACCTCACGCCGGTGTCGCCGCAGATGGATCCGGCGCAGCAGAAGATCATGAAGTACATGCCGGT
>JAFLEG010000267.1 GCA_017302195.1 Verrucomicrobiota bacterium | reverse complement strand
GTGGGCGCCTCGTACAGCGTCTCCAGGGGGAGCGCTCGGCCGAAGTGCTGGTCCACCTGCGACAAAAGCTGGATGGCGATCATCGAATGGCCGCCAAGATCGAAGAAGTCGTCGTGGATGCTGATGGGCTGGCGCGCCAGCAGCTTCTCCCACAGGGCCGTCAACCCGCGCTCCAGTTCGTCGCGCGGCGCCTCGTAGCGGGCGGGGCCGGGCCCCGACTGCGCCCCGGGCGCCGGCAGCGCCTGGCGGTCGAGCTTGCCGTTGGGCGTGAGCGGGAATTCCGGCACCACCACGAAGGCGGTGGGCACCATGTGGGCCGGAAGCTGTTCCCGCAGGTGGTGACGCACGGCGGCAATGAAGGTTTCGCGGGCCTCCGGATCGGTGCAGGCCGCGGCCTCCCGGGGGACCAGATAGCCCACCAGTTGCTTCTCCCCGCCCTCGCCGCGGATCTCCACCACCCGCTCCTTGACGCCCTCCAGGCCGTCCAGGGCGGTCTCAATCTCCCCCAGTTCCACGCGGAAGCCGCGCTCCTTCACCTGGCGGTCAGCGCGTCCCAGAAACTCCAGGGTGCCGTCCGGCAGCCACCGCACCAGGTCGCCGGTGCGATACATGCGGGCGCCGGGACGTCCGGCAAAGGGATCGGGCAGGAACCGCTCGCAGGTGAGCTCGGTCCGGTTCCAGTACCCCAGCGCCACGCCATCGCCGCCCGTGTACAGCTCCCCCTTGCGTCCGACCGCCACGGGCTGCTGCGCGGAGCTGAGCACATAGACCCGGGTGTTGTGGAGGGGACGTCCGATGGGCACCGAGGCGCCGGCCGGCGGTTCCTCCTTCAGCACATGGCAGCAGGTGAAGGTGGTGTTCTCCGTCGGGCCGTAGCCGTTGATGAGCACGCCGGGCCCGAGCGTCTTGAGGGCCCGCCGCACGTGGGGGACGCTGAGCACATCGCCGCCCGCCAGCAGATGCCGCAGGCTGCGCAGGCCGTCCAGATGCCGGTCCACCATCAGGTTGAACAGCCCCGAGGTGAACCAGACGGTCGTGACGCCGTGGTTCCGGATGGTGTCCACGATCTCCTGCAGCGTGGGCCGGGGCTGGACCTGCAGCACCAGCCGGGCGCCGTTGAGCAGCGCGCCCCAGATCTCCAGCGTGGAGGCGTCGAAGGACAGGTTCGAGATCTGCAGGAAGGTGAGGTCGGGTCCGAAGGGCAGGAAGTTCTGGGAGCGGACCAGCCGGACGATGGCGCGATGGGGCACCACCACGCCCTTGGGATTCCCGGTGCTTCCCGAGGTGTACATGATGTAGGCCGGACCGTCGGCGGGGACGGACGGCATGGACACCGCGGGGACCGGGGTGGGATCCGGGGCTTCCGGAAGCACCACCGTGGCCTGATGCGCCGGCAGCCGGTCGCGGAGGTGTTCCTGGGTCAGCAGCACCGCGACCCGGGTGTCCTCGAACATGAACTGGAGCCGTCGGGCCGGGTAGGTGGGATCCAGCGGCACGAAGCAGCCGCCGCACCGGAGGATGGCCAGCATCGAGACCACCAGTCCGAAGCTCCGCTCAAAACACAGTCCCACCGGATCCCCGGGCTTCACCCCCAGCGCCACCAGGCGTGCGCTCAGTTCGTGGACGCGCTGCTGGAGCGTGCGGTAGTCCATCCGCTCCGCGCCCAGCTCCAGCGCCACCCGGCTGCCGTGCTGGGCGGTGACCTCGTCAAACAGGTCGCTGATCGCGGTGTCCCGGGGATACGAAGCCTCCGATCCCGACCAGTCGGCCGGAGGCAGCTCCGGGGCGCCCAGCAGCGGCCCCTCCCCGAGCAGTTCATCCACCGGGGCCTCCGGAGCCCGGGAGATGCGCTCGGCCAGCCGCATGAGCTCCTTCATCCAGGCCCGCACCGTGTTCTCCTCGAACAGGTCCGTCTTGTAGCTCCATTCCAGCACCAGACGCCGGTCGCTGCCGGTGGCGTTCAGGAAGAGGTCAAAGTTTTCGAAGCGTCGGGGATTGCTCAGGACGCGGTGTTCCAGCCCCTCGAACCGGACGCCGTCGTCCATGTTCATGTCCACGTTGAACACCACCGGCACCAGCGGCACCCAGCCGGGTTGCCGGGGCACGCGCAGGCGGCGGATCAGGGTGCCGAAGGTGTACCGCTGATGGTCGTGGGCATCGAGCAGCGCGGTGCGGCGTTCCTTGAGATGCTCCAGGAAGCTCCGGTCGCCATCCACCTGGCTGCGCAGGGCCAGCAGGTTCACGCAGTGGCCGACCAGGTGCTTCATGCCGAGGTCGGCCTGACCCGCGGCCGGGAGGCCCACGACCAGGTCGCGGGCGCCCGTCAGCTTGTGCAGCAGCAGCTCGTAGGTGGCCAGCAGGGTGGTGACGAAACTCGCCCCCGCCCGGGCCGCGGTCTCGCGCAGCCCGCGGACCAGATCCGGCGGCAGTTCCAGATCCAGCCGGTGTCCGGGAAAGGTGTGACGGCCGGACCGGGTGTGATCGGTCGGCAGATTCATCCGCGGGAGCGGGCCGTCGAAGCGGTCCAGCCAGAAGCGCTCCACCGCCGCGTAGTCCGGTCCGGCGGCAAACTGGAGCACGGCCGAGGCGTAGTCGCTGAACGGGATCGCCGGGGGCAGCGCCGGCACGGCGCCGTGCCGGATGGCGGTGTACAGCACGGAAAGCTCCGCCAGCAGGATGCCAAAGCTCCAGCCGTCGCAGATGACGTGATGCGCGGTCAGGCGCAGCCAGTGGCGCTCCGGCTCCAGGCGGAGCAGACGCACCCGGATCAGCGGACCGCTCCGCAGATCGAAGGGGGTGGTCATGTCGGCATCCGCCACCGCCGCCAGCTCGCGATCCCTTCCCGACTCGTTCAACCCCGAGAGATCCAGGAACGTGGTGTCCGCGACCTTGCCCCGCGAGACGATCATCTGCAGGTCGTTGGCGCTGATGGTGGCCCGGAGCGACTCATGGCGCTCCACCATCAGCCGGACGGCCTGTTCCAGCGCCGGACGCTCCAGCGGGCCGACCAGTTCCAGGGTGACGCTCTCGTTGTAGGAGCAGGAGGCTTCGACCCCCATCTCGGACGCCGCCAGCACCTCCCGCTGGGCCTCGGTGGTGGGGATCGTGCAGTCAATCTCGGGCCCGGCAAACGGGTCGAAATCCACAGGCTGATCGTGTTGCTCCGATTGCGGACCCATGGGCATCAGGGCTGGCCGGGACTCATCCACGAATCCCGGGGAGCATTTTGGGGGCCTCTCAGCGCTGAGAGACCCTGTCGCGCGGATACCACCACCGTCGAAAAACGTTTCAGGACCAGACCTCCGGACCTCTGGGGATGGCAAAGACCGGCCAGGAGACCATCACCCGTGAGCGCAAGGAGAGAAGCCGACCCACCCAGAAAGGTCAATGTTCGTTGGGACTGACCATCAGGTACTTGCCCGCACGCTGTGGATCGGGGACGAACCAGGCGGGTTCGCCCTTGGGGGTGCGGCCCAGCCGGGCGCCAGGCACCGGCGGCTGGTCGGCGCGGATCACCCGTTCTGCCGGCGGGGTGGGCATGGGCGGCGGGGAAGGAACGGCGGCGGGGGTTTCCGTCCCGCCGAGGGTGAGGTTGACCGTTTCCAGAAGATAGGAACGGTCGGGCAGGAATCCGGCGGCCTTCAACTCCAGGACCGTGGCCTCCATGCAGGCGACCACCCGGTCCATGTCCGCCGCCGCGTGGGCCGTGGTCATGAAGCAGGGGAAGCCGTCCCAGATGTGGATCCCCTTCTCCCGCATCGCGACGAAGAACAGCTCGATGTACGGCACGGAGTCGTCGTACTTCACCTTCCAGCAGCTCCCGAAGTTCACGAACCAGTACGGCACATTCTCCCGGCGGAAGAGGGCGTTGGCCCGGGAGCGGAGATCCTCGGTCATGGCGGTGAGCCGCTCCTGGAGGTCCGGATGCGATTTCATCCGCAGCAGCGAGGCCCGGGCGGCGGCCAGCGTCAGCGGATGCCGCACGAAGGTGCCCGCGAAGTAGGTCACGGGCGCCTCCGGCACGCTGGCGTCGCCGAACTGCCAGAAGCCGCCGTCGAGGGAATCCATCCAGTGCGCGCTCCCGCACATGGCGCCGATGGGCATGCCGCCGCCGATGACCTTGCCGTAGGTGGCGATGTCGGCGCGGATGTCGAAGAGGGCCTGGGCGCCGCCCGGATGCATGCGGAACCCGGTGATCACCTCGTCGAAGATCAGGGCCGCCCCGTGCTGCCGGGTGATGGCGCGCACCTCGCGGAGGAAGTCCACCGGACGCCACTCCAGCCGGCGGCTTTGCACCGGCTCGCACAGCACCGCGGCAGCCTCGCCGCAGCGCTGGCGGATGATCTCCAGGGACTCCGGCGTGCCGTAGTCCAGGATGAGCATGTTGTGCACGGCCTCGGGCAGGATGCCCGGCGCAGCCGGATAGCTGCGGCCGCTGCGGCTGCCCCGCACGATCACCTCGTCATTGATGCCGTGGTAGCTGCCGCTGAAGGCGATCACCAGGCTGCGCCCGGTCACCGTGCGCGCCATGCGCAGCGCCCCGAGCACGGCCTCCGATCCGGTGTTGCACACCGCCGCGCGCTCATGGCCGGAGAGCTCGCACAGGAGCTGGGTGACCTCGCCGGCCAGGGGATGCATCGGGCCGATTTCGATGCCGGTGTCGAGCTGCCGATGACAGGCCTCGCGGATGAAGTCCGGCAGGTACCCAAACAGCGAGCTGCCGAAGCCGTTGAGCACGTCAATGTACTCGTTGCCGTCCAGATCCCACAGCGTGCTGCCGCTGCTGCGCTCGACGACCGGCTGGTAGATCAGCTCCTTGAGCTGCGGCTTGAATCCGGTGACCACGCGTGGGTCGGCCATGTGGCGCCGGTTGGTCTGCGTGAAGGCCTTGCTCCGGGCCGTCTTCCGGGTGTACCGGCGGGTGAAGTCGTCCAGCCAGGCGCGCTGCGGGGGCGTGAGGTCCTCCACCCGCTCGCGCACGATCCGGGCCTGGGCGCCAAAGGCCTTCTTCAGGTCCGGCGCATCCTCCACCGCGCTGGGCGGGAGCGTGCCGGCGGGGCCGGGAGCCGGAGCGGACGGCGCCGCGCCGCCTCCGGTGTCCGCGGTGTGGGGCAGAAGGAAGTCGGCCAGGCGGTCGAGACTGCCGTATTCCTCGTTGAGCTGACGGAAGGTGATCTTGACCCCGAACTTCTTGGTCAGCGTGGTGGCGATCTGGGTCAGGAAGAGGGAATCAAGTCCCAGCGCCAGGAAGGTTTCCGTGGGGGAGGCTTCCGAGAGGTCGAGTCCGCTGGAGCTTTCCAGCAGCTCCTTGATGCGCTGGATCAGCCGCTCCTTCGGCGTGCCTGAGGCGGCGGTCGCGACCTCGGAGGAGGCCTCGGGTGCCGCAGCGGTGGCGACCGCTGTGGCGGCCGGCCGGACCGGATCCACCCAATGCCGCACGCGTTCAAAGGCGTAGGTCGGCAGTGAGATCCGCCGCCGCTGTTCCCGCTCGTGGAATCGGGTCCAGTCCACCTCGATCCCGCTCTGCCACAGCGCGCCGACCGCCTTCAGCATCGCGGACAGTTCCGCACCCTGTCCCGCCTGGTCGCCCAGGGAGGGCACCGCCACCTGGCGCCGGGGATCGGCGCTCTGCTGCCGCGCCAGCGTGGTCGCGGTGGCCCGTGGACCGACCTCCAGCAGCACCCGGTTGCCGTCCGTCCACGCGAAGCGCACCGCCGGACCGAACTGCACGGTCGCCCGCAGGTGGCGGCTCCAGTAGTCGGGCGAGGTGGCTTCGGCATCCTTCAGCCAGGAGGCGGTCACCGCGCTGATCACCGGAATGCGCGGCGGCCGCAGGGTGAGTGTGGCCACCACCTCCCGGAACGGCGCCATCACCGCGTCCATCATCGGACTGTGAAAGGCGTGGGAGGTGACCAGCCTGCGGTGGACCACGCCCTCGGCCTCCAGGGCCGACTGCAGGTGGAGCATCGGCGCCTCGGGTCCGCTGGCGACGCAGAGCTGCGGTCCGTTGACGGCGGCCAGGTCGCATCCGGCGGGCAGCCGGCGACGCAGCTCCTCTTCTGACAGCCGCACACTCAGCATGACCCCGGGCGGCTGCGCCTGCATGAGACCCCCGCGCGCGACGACCAGGCGCACGGCGTCCTCCAGGGAAAGCACGCCGGCCAGGTGGCAGGCGCTGATCTCGCCGATGCTGTGGCCGAGCATCGCTGCGGGCTGGATGCCCCAATGCATCCAGAGCCGCGCCAGCGCCACGTGCAGGGTGAACAGCCCCGCCTGGGTGAACTGGGTCTGGCGCAGACGCTCCGCCGCGGCCTCCTCCTGACCCGCCTCCGGAAACAGCACCGCCCGGAGATCCTGTCCCAGGGCCTCGGAGAACAGTCCGCA
Source organism: Verrucomicrobiota bacterium (assembly GCA_017302195.1). Taxonomy (GTDB): domain Bacteria; phylum Verrucomicrobiota; class Verrucomicrobiia; order Limisphaerales; family UBA9464; genus UBA9464. Next base: position 26 of record JAFLEG010000267.1, on the reverse strand, counting down.
GCACCGGTCAAACTCGCGGGCAAAGA
>JAFLEG010000266.1 GCA_017302195.1 Verrucomicrobiota bacterium | reverse complement strand
GAACCTCCGCTCCGGGAACAGCGTCTGGAGATCGGAGACCACCTGCCCCGACTGGGCCAGGGCCAGTGCCGAGCCCCGGGTGCAGACGATGATGGGACGATTTGGGGATTCGGGAGTCGGCATGCGTGCGGCGGGGAAGGGGGCGGCTCGGGATCCGTCACTCGAAGGCCCAGCGGCCCGGGGTCCGGGGGGCGGGGCCCAGGCCCTGGATCCAGGCCTGGACCCGTTCCCGCACGATGGCGTCGCACCGGGCGATCTCCACCCGCCGGCTGCGCACGTGCTCGTCGGCAATCGCCTGCAGGTCGTCCACGTTGGCCAGGTACACGTTGTCCAGCCGCCTGACCTCCGGATCAATGTCGCGCGGCACCGCCAGATCCACCAGCAGCAGCGGACGCGCCGGACGTCGGGCGAGCAGGCGCTCGAGCCGGGCGACATCCAGGATGAAGTGCGGGGCGCTGGTGCTGCTGATGAGGATGTCGAGCGCGGCAAACTCCCGCTCCCACTCGTCGAAGTGGATCGCCCGTCCGCCCAGTTCCTCCGCCAGCGCGGCGGCGCGGTCCCAGGACCGGTTGCTCACGATCACCGAATGGGCACCGCGGCTGAGCAGGGCCCGCGCCGTCTTCTCGGAGGTGTCGCCGGCGCCGATGACCATCACCTGGCGGTCGGACAGCCGGTCGAAGATCTTTTCCGCAAGGTCCACCGCCACCGAGGCCACGCTGGTGTTTCCCCGCTGGATCTGGGTTTCGCTCCGGATCTTCTTTCCGGCGGCAAAGGCGGCCTGGAACAGCTTGTTGAGCAGGCGTCCGGTGCTCCCCGACTCCAGGGCCCGCTGGTAGGCCAGCTTGAGCTGTCCCAGAATCTCGGTCTCACCCAGCACCAGCGAGTCGAGCCCGCCCGCCACCCGGAACAGATGTTCCGCCGCCGCCTGGCCGGTGAGGCCGTACAATTCGCGGCCCAGCGGCTCCCCGACACCGCGGTCCCGGATCAGGAACTCCCGGAGCACCGCGGCCGCCTCGGCCGATGGCCGGGCGGTGGCGACATACAGCTCGACCCGGTTGCAGGTGGACACCAGCACCACCTCCTCCCCGATCCCGTCGGAGCGGACACGGGCCAGCAGGGCCGGCGCGTCGCCATCGGGCACCGCAAAACGCTCCCGGAGCGCCACGGGCGCGGTGTGATGACTGATGCCGACCAGCAGGAGGTTCATGCCGGCTAGGGATTGTGGATGGCCGACGGCAGGTTGGTGCCCCAGAAGGTCAGCAGCACGAACACAAAGGCCGCGATCACGCTCCAGGCGAAGCGGCGTCCCACGGCGCGTAGCCGGTCGTGCAGTCCGACCAGGATTCCGTAGGCGGTCCACACCACCAGCGACCACACCACCTTGGGATCCGCGACAAACCAGGTCCCCTTGGCCTGTCGGAGCCACCACGAGCCCACCGCCAGCCCTAGGGTCAGCAGGAGGAATCCGGCGATCACCAGGCCCGAGGTCACCTTTTCCAGCCGCTGGATCGGCGGCAGCAGCGCCAGCACGGCGCGGGTCTTGTCGAACTTCAGGTTGTGTTCCTGGGAGAGGTACATCAGGGCCGCCACCGCGCTCAGACCAAACGCGCCGTAGCCCAGCAGGATCAGGGCGGCATGCAGACTCTCCCATCCGTGGGCAAAGGAGGGGCCGGGACCGCGCTGGTCCAGCAGCGGGAAGAGTCCGAAGACGCCCAGGGCGAACAGGAACGGCGACACCATCACGCCCAGGAAGCGCAGCCGGCGCCAGATGCCCAGGAGGAGGAAGGCGGCCACGATCGTCCAGGCAATGAACATCGTGGCCTCAAACAGGTTGTTGATCGGACACCGCTCGATGGAGAACCCGCGCGCCAGCATGGCCACGGTGTGCAGCACCGCCCCGGTGGCGAGCAGGGCATAGAGGGTCCAGTCATCGCGCCGGAATCCCCGCCGCCAGAGCAGCACGGAATACACCGCCCCCACGCCGTAGCACGCCACGGCGAGGGCAAACCACTGTCGGTCCGTGAACCCAAGCACGCGGGGATACTACGAAAGCCCGGGAGAACCGCCAAGTGCCACCGAATCGCCGCAGGGAGCGCCCAGAGCCTGTCCGAAGACAGGACCCCCCTGAGTTTCCGGTCAGGCTCTCAGGACTTGTCGAGCTGGAGCACCTTCATCTTGGCGCGGACCCGCTTGAAGGCGGGATGCTTCCGGGCGCAGGCCAGGTCGGGATCGCGCCGCAGGGAGCTGAAGTCACGGAACCCCAGCTCCAGCGCGAGTTCCAGTTCCACGCAGGCCCGTTCCCCCTCACCGCTGAGGGCAAGGCTGCAGGCCAGGTTGAAGCGGACCACGGGATCCTGCGGCTTGAGCGACCGGAGCCGCTCGTCCACCGCGAGGCTGTCCTCGGCGCGGCCGCGCATGGAATACCCGTCACCCAGCAGCTCCAGCGCCTCCACATAATGCGGATCCCGCCGGATCAGGCCCTCCAGAAATCCGATTTCGATGTCGAGATCGCGCGCCTTCCGGCGGCTGATCGGCTGGTCACGATGATCGCCCATGCAACGCACCCAACTTTCCGAGTGGCCGGACGCTCGTCAAGGCGTCCGTTGAGGGCGCCACGCGGGGCCCTCGCCGGCAGATTCCGCTTCTCCGGATCCCTGCCGCCCCGGCACGCTGCCCTGGTGTCCGCCGCTCCAGAACTGTCGCCGCCCGGACTTGGGTCGGTTTGGCGGCGCGGGGACGCGCTATTCCGGACGGCGCCCGGGATCTGGATGCTGCTGTTCACGGGGTACGCGCTCCTGTCGCTGGTTCTCCTGCTGGGCGGCCTGGTGATCCCGATGTTTGGTGCGGCCGGGCTGTTCCTGAGCAATCAGGCCGAGGCCGGACTGTACCTTGCCTTCCTGCGCCGCCTCCGCGGATTTCCCGCGGAGCCCCGAACGGCGCTCGAGGCATTCGGATCGCGGTACTGGGCCCTGACCCTCGCCAAGCTGATCCAGACCTCGGTGCAGACCGTCTTCGGACTCCCGCTGCTCATCGGGCTGGCCCCGGCGGGATTCGTCGGGTGGACCACCTACCGCGGCGAGGTCCTCCCCGGTCCGGAACTGATCCTGCCACTCCTCCTGGCCGGCACGGGGCTCAGTCTCGTCGGGGTCTTCGGACTGTTCTATTTCCTGGTGGCCTGGCTGTTCGCAGCGCCGCTGATTCTGGACCGGGGACTGGAGGCCTGGCCCGCGCTGCAGCACAGCCGCCGCCTCCTGAATCGCCATCCGTGGCGGGTTTCATGGATTCTGCTGGTGGTGAGCACCTACGGACTGGCTGGACTGCTGATCGCCGGCATCGGCGTGATCGGCACCGGCGCCCACGCCTGGGCCATGCTGGCCGTGCTGTACGAGGATCTGGCCGGCCCACCGGAGCCGCCGCCCATTCAGCGAGGTGAGGCCACGGAATGACCGATCGCGGGGGCTACTTCCCCTCCAGCCCGTTCAGGTAGCACATCACCAGGTCGGGAAGATCCAGCGAGTAGCCGCCTTCCAGGATGCTGAATGTGGGGATGCCGAGCGCCCGCAGCTTCTGTCCCATCCAGTGGAAGTCCTCCTGGACCAGGGTGCCGTTGGCCAGCGGGTCCTGGGCATAGGCGTCGAAGCCCGCCGAGACGCCCAGCACCTGGGGACGGCCGGCGACGGCGCGCTCCAGGGCGCGTTCGAGCGCCTGGCGCCAGTCCGTCCGCGGCGTGCCGGGGGCGACCGGATGGTTGAAGCAATTGCCGCCGACATCGGTGCTCCCGGTGCCGGGATAACACGGATGCTGGTGCACCGAGGCAAAGGTGATTCCGGACACCCCGGCCACGCAGTCCTCGGTGCCGTTGCCGTGATGGACGTCGAAGTCGAACAGGGCGATGCGCTCCACGCCGGTGGCCCGCGCCTCATGGGCCGCGATGGCGAGCGATCCCAGATAGCAGAAGCCCATCGCATGTTCCCGCGTGGCATGATGCCCGGGCGGACGCAGCAGGCTGAAGGCGTTCTCGCCCGAGCGGGCCAGCTCCAGGGCCTGGAGGGCGCCCCCCGCACCCCGGCGCGCATGGTCCACGATCCCGGGGTGATACGGCGTGTCACCGTCGAAATCCTGGGTCATCGCCAGCCGGACCAGGAAGGCCGCGGAATGCGCCCGGAGGATCTGGTCGTTGGAAGCGCTCCCGGGCTCTGCCCATCGGAGCGGGAGGGACTTCTGGGACTTCAGCAGCTCCGTGGTGCGCGCCACCCGGAAGGGTTTCTCGGGATGACCCGACCGATGATACTCGGTGCAGCGGGGATCGGTGACGATGGTCATGGATGCACTCTCCCGCACGGCGGTCCGCACGCCAGCCGAAATCCGCTTCCCCCCGGTGGCCTTCCGCAAAAAAAGAGGGCCGGACATCCGTCCGGCCCTCCATGCAATCCTGATCGGTGATCTCAGTTCGCCGACCGGTAAAACTGCCCGGCGGCGAGGCTGCCGGCCGGGATCACCAGCGGGCTGGTGGCACCCGCGACCGGGGTGAAGGCGCCGCCCAGCGTGGCGGCCGACTCCAGGGTTCCGGTGAACGTCAGGGTGACGTTGCCGGAGGAATCCACCGACACGCCCAGGTCGGGCGCCGCGGCCACCCCCTCGATCACCAGGGGGATGCCCAGCGGCGAGGGACCGCCGATGGCCTCGATCTCGGCCGGGCTCAGCGGTGCGGAGCGGATCTGGATGGCGTTGACCCACATCTCGCGCCGCTCGTCCTGATCGCCATCGCCAAACAGGATGGCGGTCGGCTGCAGCGCGCGGCGGGGATTGTCGAGGCCCTGGTTGGCGGTCCAGTTGTCCTGGAAGATGCCGTCCACGTACTTCACGACCACCGGCGGGTTGGCCGCCATGTTGTAGGCCGCGACGATGCGGTGCCATTCGCCGGCGGTCAGGGCTCCGGTGCCGTTATAGCCCTCGTTGCCCTGACCGAAGTTGGCCCCCTGCCAGAACAGGTCGCCGTCGTCGGTGTTGTTCAGCGAGCTGGCCTGCAGCAGGGACGCCGCGCCCGAGTTGGACTGGGCGAAGATGTCCATGATGAGGGTGTACTGGTTCACCCGGGTGCCGCCGCCGTTGGGCGGGATGCGGTGCTCCATGACGTAGCCCAACTGGCGGGTCAGGGTGCCGGGGATGCGCATGACCTTCACCGGCTGGCCTCCGAGGTCGGGCAGGCCGAGGTCGGTGGTGGTGCCAAACGCCGTCTTGTCCTCGCTGGTGCCCTCGGGCCCGTCAAAGGCGGGATCGAAGTACAGCAGGTCGGAGCCCACGCTGGCTCCCAGATCGGCGAAGTCGAAGTCCCACTGGCCGGTGACATTCGAGGTGGGCAGGGACACGGGGATGCCCGCAGCGCCCGGGGCGCCGAGCAGCGCACACTCGGCATCGGTCAGGCGGCCGGCGCGGATCTGGATCGAGTTCACCCACATCTCGCGGCGCTCATCCTGGTCGCCGTCGCCAAACAGGATGGCGGTCGCCTGCAGGGCGCGGCGCGGATTGTCGAGGCCCTGATTGGCGGTCCAGTCATCCTGCTTGATGCCGTCCACATACTTGACCACCACCGGCGTCGCCGCCGCCATGTCGTAGGCCGCCACGATGCGGTGCCAGGCCCCCTCCACCAGGGTGCCGCGGCCGTTGTAGCCCTCGCCGCCCTGACCGAAGTTGGTTCCCTGCCAGAAGAGGTCGCCGTCATCGGTGTTGTTCAGCGAGCTGGCCTGCAGCAGCGAGGCCGCGCCGGTGACCGCCTGGCAGAACACGTCGAAGACGATGGTGTACTGGTTCACCCGGGTGCCGCCGCCGTTCGGGGCGATCCGGTGGTCCATGATGTAGCCGATCTGCCGGGTGAGGGTGCCGGGAACGCGCATCACCTTCGCCTCAACGCCGCCGGGGCCCGGGATGCCGAGATCGGTGGTGGTGCCGAAGGTCGTCTTGTCCTCCGCAGTTCCCTCCGGACCGTCATAGGCGGGATCGAAGTAGGCGAGGTCGGATCCGATGCTCGCGCCGAGGTCGGCGAAGTCGAAATCCCACTGTCCGGTGACCGTGGACTGGGCCAGCTCCTGAGGGATGCCTCCCGGAGTCGGCGCGCCGAGCAGCAGGGCCTCGGCGTCCGAGATCCGCCCGTTCCGGATCTGCACGGAGTTCACGAACATCTCGCGGCGCTCGTCCTGGTCGCCGTCGGCGAAGAGGATGGCGGTCGGCAGCAGGGCGCGGCGCGGGTTGTCCAGGCCCTGGTTGGCGGTCCAGTCATCCTGCTTGATGCCGTCCACATACTTCACCACCACCGGCGGGTTGGCCGCCATGTCGTAGGCCGCCACGATGCGGTGCCAGGCCCCCTCCACCAGCGTGCCGCGGCCGTTGTAGCCCTCGCCGCCCTGGCCGAAGTTGGTTCCCT